>JACPOT010000008.1 GCA_016191385.1 Chloroflexota bacterium
CGCGTACACGATCCGGCGTCGCGCGCGCCGCGGCACAGCAGTTGCTCTTACCTCGTGCGTGAACGACGAGAGCGACCGCAACGAACCCTCCGAAGCGGTCGATCCGCTGCGCGCGGCGGTCCTGGGTGCGTCGACCCTGCTCCTCGCCGTCATCTTCCTCTCGCTGCTGGTCGCCGACCAGGCCAGCGCCATGGCCTTCTAGCACCGGCCTTAGCCTCGCGGCGTCATGCCGCGGATCTTCGTCGCGATCCCTCTGCCCCCGGACGTGGCGTCAGCCCTCGCACGCGCCATCCCTTCGTCCCCCGCGCTGCGCGCCGTGGCGCCGGAGCTCCTCCACGTGACGCTGGTCTTCGTAGGCGCCCTGCCCGAAGGGCGGGTGGGGGAGGTCACCGCCGCCGCAGCCGCGGCCGGCGGCACACCCTTCACGGTCACGCTCGGCCCGCTCGGCCGGTTCCCGCCATCCGGCTCGCCGACGGTCGTGTGGGCCGGGCTGGGGACCGCAGCGGCCGACGTCGAACAGCTGGGGGCGCGCCTCCGAAAGGAGCTTGCCCGACGCAACGTCCCGTTCGACCGGAAGCCGCTTCAGCCCCATGTCACGCTGGCCCGAGTGCGCGAGCGCGCGGGCCCGGCGGAGGTCGCCGCCGTTGCCTCCGCGCTCGGCGGGACCGCGATCTCTTCCGGCCTCTCCTTTCAGGCGGACGCGATCCACGTGATGGAAAGCGCGCTCGGACGAGGCGGTCCTCGCTACACCACCCGGTCGGAGCTCCCGCTGCGGGATATCCGACGGGTATGATCGGAATTGACCACTAGGCAGGGGAGGCCTTTCCGATGCGGCCCATCGCGATCATCTACGAGAACGAAGGCTGGATGGCGCCGACGTTCGAGGCGCTGGACCGCGAGGGCGCCCCGTACGAGCGGGTCTTCGCCAACGCGCAGGAGTTCGACCCGTCGGCTCCGGCTCCTGAATGGTCGCTCGCGGTGAACAAGGTGTCGCCCTCCTCCTATCTGAGGGGCCACGCTCCGAGCATCGCGTTCGCGCGGCAGTTCCTTCCATTCCTCGAGGAGCGCGGTGTCCCGATCGTGAACGGCAGCGAAGCCTTCCGCCTCGAGACCTCGAAGGCCCTGCAGCTGCTGCTGCTGCACCGGATCGGTGTCGCCGCTCCCGCAGCGCACGTCGTGAACGATCCGGCGCGCATCCCTGACGCCGCTCGTGGACTTCGCTTTCCGGTGATCGTGAAGCCGAACATCGGGGGATCCGGCGCGCTGGCGCGTCGCTTCGCCTCCGCTGAAGCGCTCCGCGACGAAGCGCCGTCGATCGAGCTTGGGCCGGATGGCACCGGCCTCGTGCAGGAGTACCTCGAGCCGGCGGATGGATCGATCGTCCGCGTCGAGTTCCTGGACGGCGAATTCCTCTACGCCATCAAGATCTGGTCACAGAAGGACGGCGACTTCAACCTCTGCCCCGCGGACATCTGCCAGGTGCCCGGCGCCGAGATCGTGACCGGTGCGACGAGCGAGCTCGTGACATCCAAGAAGCAGATGCGCATCGAGGCGTTCGACCCGCCCCGCGAGATGATCGACGCCGTCCTCCGGATCGCTCGGGAAGGCAGGCTCGATGTCGGCGGCGTCGAGTATCTCGTGGCCGCTCGCGACGGCACACCGTACGTCTACGACGTCAATGCGCTCTCCAACTTCGTGACCGACGCCATGAGCCTCGTGGGGTTCGATCCACACGAGCGCTTCGCGCGGTATCTGCTGGGCCGCGCGCGCACCGAGGCGCACGCATAGCGGAAGATCGCGACTGGAGGACCCCAGGGCTCCGGCGGATCGAGAGCGCGGTCGAAATGCGCCTGCGCGAGCTCGCCGAGAAGGGTGAGCTCTCGGGGCTCCCCGGGGAGGGGCAGCCGTTCCCGCAGCGCGGCGACGACCTCTCGGGTGACCGCTGGGCGGCGTTCCACATCCTCAGCAACGAGAAGGTCCTCCCCGCGTGGGCGGAGCTGCGCCACGAGATCGACGCCAGCGCCGCGCGCCTCGTCGCCCGCGCGCGGCGCCATCTTGCCTGGCTGAGCGCACGCGACGCGGATCTCCACTCGCTGCCGGCCGAGCGGATCGTGGAGGCGCGCGCGACGACGCACGCGACCGATCAGAGGGTCAGGTCGCAGATCGGGGCGGCGGTGGCCGAGCTCAACCAGCTCGTGGAGCGCTACGAGGTGGCTGTGCCCGTCGAGTCACTGCAGATGCCGCGCTTCACCATGGACCGGATCTTCGCGAGCGCGGCGGAGCAGGTCTAGGCGGAGAGCTCCACGCGCTCGCCGCGGGCGCGGATCCGCGGGGGCGAGACGATCCCCAGGCGGCGGTAGTTCGCGAAGGCGTACCGGTCGCACTGCACCTCGGCAGCGGTCCCCCAGCCGTGCACCAGGAACAGCCAGTAGTGGCAGAACTCGTGGAGATAGAGGAAGCGGATGACGTCGCGGCGGGTCCGGAACGCGACGAGCGGCCGGCCCGAGGATCCCAGGTCGACGACCTCGGCGAACGGCACGAAGGGCTCGGGCACCTGCAGGACCATCTCCGGCCGGTCCCAGAAGGTGAACGCCTGGAGGTGCGGCCGGGTGCGGTAGCGGAGTGGCTTGACCGTCAGGCGGTACCCGGTGGCGGTCGGGAGCCCGCGCAGGATGTCCCGGATCCGCTCCGGGGTGTGCGTCGGCAGGGCGCTCCGAACGGCCATGGGGCCGAGCGGGCGACCGGGGCCTGGGCGGGCTGGGACGATGGCCACGAAGTCACTCTACGGATGCCCCTCGCGCGCTCGTTCCTGGTGGCGAGAGCCCCGCTTTCAGCCGGTTGTCGGGGCCCCGTGGCCCATGTCACTGGGTAGCCCCCGTAACGCGGCGAACGCTCCTGAGGCGGCTTCCGCAGGATAGGGCGGACATGACCGGTCGCAGCGACGCGCGTCCGATGGCGATCATGGTCATGGTCGCGCCGCTGAAGTTCCGGTGAACGAGCACGGCCTCATCGCGACCCTCGCATTCGCCCTCGGATCCGCGTTCCTGCTCGGGCTCCTCGCGCGCAAGCTTCGGCTCCCACCCGTCGTCGGCTACCTGCTGGCCGGCATCGCCGTGGGCCCCTTCAGCCCCGGCTTCGTCGCCGATCAGGCGCTCGCGACGCAGCTCGCGGACATCGGGATCGTGCTCCTGATGTTCGGCGTGGGCATCGAGTTCTCGCTGCGGGATCTCCTGCGCGTCCGCCACGTCGCGCTGCCAGGGGCCGTGGCGCAGATCGCCGTCACGACCGCTGTCACGACGCTCGTTGTCTCCGCGTGGGGCTGGTCGGGCGTCTCGGGGATCGTCCTCGGCGTCGCCCTTTCGATCGCCAGCACGGTCGTGGTCGTGCGCGCGCTCACGGACCGCGGCCTCCTCGACACCGCGCAGGGCCACGTCGCGCTCGGCTGGCTCATCGTGCAGGACCTCGTCACGGTCCTCGTGCTCGTGCTCCTGCCCACGCTGGCGGTCGCGGCCGCGAAGGATGTCGCGCCGTCCGACATCGCGATCGCTGTGGGGATCTCCCTGGCGAAGGTCGCGCTCCTTGCCGCCATCGTGGTGGTCGTCGGCACGCGCGTGGTCCCCTGGGCGCTCGCGGTCGTGGCGCGCACGGGGTCGCGCGAGCTCTTCACGCTCGCGGTCCTCGCGCTCGCGCTGGGCATCGCGTTCGCCTCATCGGCGCTGTTCGGGGTCTCGCTCGCGCTCGGCGCGTTCCTCGCGGGCACCGCCGTGAGCGGGTCGGACGTCAGCCACCACGCGGCCGCCGAGGCGCTGCCCCTTCGCGACGCCTTCGCCGTCCTGTTCTTCGTTTCGCTGGGCATGCTGTTCGACCCGGGCTTCGTCGTCGCACAGCCAGGCATCGTCGTCGCGCTCCTCGCGATCGTGCTGCTCCTGAACCCGCTCCTCGGCATCGCCGGCGTCCTGGTCGCGGGACGGTCCTTGCGGACCGGAGCCATCGTCGGCGCGGGCCTCGCGCAGATCGGCGAGTTCGCCTTCATCGTCAGCGAGGCCGGGCGCTCGCTCGGGCTCGTACCGCAGGAGGCGCGCGCGGCCGTCCTCAGCGTCGCGCTCCTCTCGATCTCGCTCAACCCGCTGATGTTCGCGGCCGCCGGACCCCTCGAGCGGTGGCTCGGATCCCTCGCGCCCCTGAGGGGCGCCATCGAGGCGCGCGCGGGTGAGCTGGCCCGCGTCCCCGGCGACCGCCCGCGCCGCCACGCCGTCCTCATCGGCCACGGCCGGGTGGGGACGATCGTGGGCGAGGCGCTCGGCCGGCGCGGCTTCGCCTTCGTGGTGGTCGATAACGATCGCCGCACCGTGGAGGCCCTCCGCGGCCGGGGGCTGACGGGCATCTACGGCGACGGCGGCAGCGCCGAGGTCCTGGAGCGCGCCGGCATCGGCGAGGCCCTGCTCTGCGTGGTCGCGACGTCCGATCCCGTCACCGCCCGGCGCGCCGTCGAGAACGCGCGGCGCCTGAATCCACGGATCCACGTCGTGGCGCGGACCCACAGCGAGGAGGAGTGGTCCTACCTCCGCGCCAACGGCGCGGATGTGCCGATCTTCGCCGAGCGCGAGGTGGCCGCCGCGCTGACCGGTCAGGTGCTGCGGCGCTACGGCCTCAGCCCGCAGGAGGTGGACGCGATCGTGCGCGGGCTCCGTCAGCGCCCCGAGGCCTAGACCCGAAGCGCCACCGGGCGCACGTACTCGCCGGCCTCGGTCCGGTGCCACCACGCGCCCGTCTCGCGGCGCTCCCGCGCCGTGGTGAACTGGTAGAGCCACAGGCGCGCCCGCAGGAAACGCGGCCGCCGCCCCGCGAACGGATCGCCGCGCAACAGCGCGAGAACGTGGGGGTCCGCTTCGAGCAGGTGCTCCAGCAGCGGCATGAACCACTCGTGGTACATGGGCGACGACATCGCGGCGAACCACATGAGCCAGTCGAGGCGAAGGTGGTACGGCGCGAACTGCGGTGGCCGGCGCATCACGTCGCCGGGCTTTCCCTTGAACTCGTACTCGCGCCAGTCCGTGGTGGGCGTGAGCACTGCTTCGTCGGTCCCCTCGATGGAGACCTCATACCTCTCCTTCGTGACGCTCCCGAACGCTCCGTACGTGTTGACGAGGTGGAGCGGATCGAAGCTGTAGTTCATCCGCTGCCGCGGTGAGAGCAGGTTGCGCGCGGGCCCGTAGCTGCGGACCACGACAAGCAGCGAGACGAGGACGACGACCACCGCGTACCAGAGCGGCAGCTCGAGTCCTGTGGGCGCGCCGATGGGAATGATCCGCTGGAGCGAGGCGTCATCGAACGCGGGGATGGCGAGCGCCAGCGTGAGCCAGTTGAGCCACGCGAAGTTGCCGCTGAGGACGAGCCAGCCCTGCGTGATCACGACGGCGAGGGCGGCGAACGACGCGATGGGCTGCGGGAAGAAAAGGAAGACCGGGACGGCGAGCTGCGCGACGTGGTTGCCGAGGACCTCGAGGCGGTGGAGCGGCTTCGGGAGGCGATGGAACCACCAGCTCAGCGGGTTCGGCATCGGCTGCGTCTCGTGGTGGTAGTAGAGGCAGGTCAACTCGCGCCAGCACGCATCGCCGCGCATCTTGATGAGGCCCGCGCCGAACTCGACGCGGAAGAGGACCCACAGCAGGAGGACGAAGAGCGGCCAGGCCGGCATGAGCTGCGCGTTGCCGAGGAAGATGGCGAGGAAGCCGACCTCGCACAGCAGCGTCTCCCAGCCGAACGAGTACCAGGTCTGGCCGACGTTCACGATCGAGAGGTAGAGGATCCAGAGGACCGCCCATCCGAGCATCGCGGCCGGCGCGGGGACGGCGTCGGCGATCCCCACGACCACGCACGCGGAGAGGGCGATCCCCGTCCACGCGACCGCGCGAAGCAGCCGGTCCGAGTAACGCCAGTGGAACAGGCTCGGCGAGGAGCGGAAGGGGACGGCCTCCACGAAGCGCGGGACCGGGAGCAGCCCGCGCTCGCCGAGCAGAGCGGGGAACTGGACCAGCGCGACCACGAACGCGTCGAGGTAGACGAGCGCCAGCGCCTTCTGGAACACGAGCCGGACGAGCCAGTGGTCCGGCGCTCCGAGCCAGCCGGCGAGGTCCATCGGGCTCTTCTTATATGCTCACCGGCAGCTAGGGGTGCGCCGAGCGGGGCGCTGAGAGGTGGCACCGGCCACCGACCCTTGAACCTGATGCGGCTAATACCGCCGGAGGGAAAGCAGATGCGCGCTACGACCTCTTCTTCGTGGCGGACCGTCGACATCGTCGTGGCCGCGGCCATCGCCGTCGCGTTCGGGGTCGTCTTCTGGGCCTGGGGCTTCCTGTGGGCGGCGACAGCTCCCGCGTTCACGTTCCTGCCGCCAGCGCAGTACCTGATCAGCGGGCTCTGGCTCGTCGCCGGCATCGTCGGCGCGCTCGTCATCCGTCGGCCCGGCGCGGCGCTCTTCACCGAGACCGTCGCCGCGATCGTCTCGGTGCTCCTCGGCTCGCAGTGGTCGCTCGACACGGTGACCTCGGGCGTGATCCAAGGGCTCGGTGCGGAGATCGTCTTCGCCGCGTTCGCCTACCGCTCCTGGACCCTCGGGACCGCGACGCTCGCGGCCGTCGTGAGCGCCATCGGCGAGTGGCTGCACGACATGTACTTCTATTACCCCGACGTCGGGCTGGGCGGCTGGCTCGTCTTCCTCGTCTTCATGATCGCCAGCGCCGTGGCGATCGCGGGGATCGGCGGCTGGTACCTGACGCGCGCTCTCGCGGAGAGCGGCGTCCTCGCGCCGTTCCCATCGGGGAGGCGCGGCGGCGCCTAGCGCCATCGAGGCGCGCGGCTGGGGGCTCCGCTACCCCGGCCGCGCGGGATGGGCCGTACGCGCTCTGGACCTCCGCATCGAGCCCGGCGAGCGCGTGCTCCTCCTCGGTCCCTCAGGCGGGGGGAAGTCCAGCCTGCTCCTCGCGATCGCGGGCCTGCATGAGCGCTCGACCGGCGCCGAGCAGGAGGGGGTCCTTCGCGTCGAGGGCGAGGCCGGGATCCTCTTCCAGGATCCCGAGGCGCAGATCGTCATGGGCCGGGCGGGCGACGACGTCGCGCTGGGCCTCGAGGAGCACTGCGTGCCGACCGCCGAGATCGGCGCGCGCGTCGACGCCGCGCTTCGGGCCGTGGCATTCCCCTATGGACCCGAGCGCCGGACCGACGAGCTCTCCGGGGGAGAGAAGCAGCGCCTGGCCCTGGCGAGCGTCCTGGCGCTGCGGCCGCAGGTCCTCCTTCTCGACGAGCCGACCGCGGACCTCGACGCCGACGGAGCAGCGCACTTGTACGCCGCCCTAGAGCGCTTGTCGCGCGAGACGACGGTCGTCCTGGTCGAGCACCGCATCGCCGATGCGCTGCGGCTCGTCGATCGGGTCATCGCCATCGACGGCGCGCGCGGCGTCATCGCCGATGGGCCCCCGGACACGATCTTCCGGTCAGCGTCGCGCGAGCTCGAGCGCGCGGGCTTCTGGCTACCGGATGCCAGGGTCGCGCGGTCACGCGCGACGCACGTCGGGGCGCCGCTCGTCGAGGCTCGCGACGCGAGCTTCCGCTATCCCGGGGCGCGCGCGGCCGCTCTCGCTCCGACCACGGTCGAGCTCCGCGAGGGCGAGGCGCTCGCGATCCTCGGCGGCAATGGGGCGGGGAAGTCGACGCTGCTGCAGCTGCTGGGCGGGCTCCTGGCCCCCTCGTCCGGGTCCGTCGACGCATCGCCGCTCGATCGACGCGAGCCGGCGCCGGCGCGCTGGCCGGCGCGCGCGCTTCCGTCGCGCATCGGCCTCGCCTTCCAGGACCCCGAGCACCAGTTCATCGCGCGCCGCGCGATCGACGACGTCCTCGTGGGCACCGCAGGCGACGCTGCCGCCCGCGCGCGCGCGGCGGGGCTCCTGGAGCGGCTGGGGCTCGCGCATCTGCGCGACGCCGACCCGCACACGCTCTCGGGTGGAGAGAAGCGGCGCCTCGGCCTCGCGGGGATCCTCGTCGCGCAGCCGCGCGCGCTGATGCTCGACGAGCCGACCTACGGCCAGGACCTCGCGACCTTCCGGGAGATCGTGACGCTCCTCGACGAGGAGCGCGTGAAGGGGACCGCCATCGCCTTCGCTACCCACGAGCCTGCGCTCGTCGAGGCGGTCGCGGACCGGACGCTCCTCCTCGAGCGCGCGGCATGAGGCTGATGGCGCCGCTCGAGGCGCGACCCGACGCGCCGATCGCTCGCGTCCACCCGCTGCCCAAGCTCGTCGCCGCGACGATCCTCGCGATCGCGCTCTTCATCACCGTCGACATCGTCACGTCGGCGGTCGTGGTCGCGGTGCTCGCGCTGGCGTTCCCGCTCACCGGCCTGCCGCTCGCGGGTTTCGCGAGGCGCGCCGCGCCGCTGGCCGCGGCGGCGGCCGGCATCGCGTTCTTCAACTCGGTCTTCGGGCAGCACGGGGCCACGGGCGGGATCGCCGCGGCGCTGCGGATCACCGGGATCTCCCTCGCCGGCCTCATCGCGGTCACGACCATCGACCCGACGGACCTCGCCGACGCGCTGGTGCAGCACACCCGAGCGTCACCGCGGTTCATCGTGGGAGCGCTCGCCGCCTCGCGGCTCGCCCCCCTCTTCGGGCAGGAGTGGGAGATCCTCGGGCTCGCCCGTCGCGCCCGCGGGGTGGGGTCGGAGCGTTGGATCGACCGCATCCGGGACATGCCCGGCCGCACGTTCGCGCTCCTGGTCAGCGCGATCCGCCGCGCGACGCGCCTCGCGCTCGCGATGGACGCGCGAGGCTTCGGACAGCGCGCGTGCCGGACGGTGGCGCGGCCGCGCCCGATATCGCCCGCCGACCTCGCGCTCCCCGGAGCCGCACTTCTATTGGCGTCCGCGGCGACAGCCCTTAGCGTGGCCCTCGGGACGTGGCGTCCGCTCGTGACGTTCTAAGGAGGCCTAGGCTCCTCGTGATGGTCCGTCATGCTTTTCGGCTGATCAGTGCGCTCGTCATTGCGCTGGCGCTCGCCGGCATGGCGGCGGCGAAAGACGCGACCGTCCTCGTGGGCCGGATCGAGGGGGTCATCAACCCCATCACGGCGCGGTACGTCGACCGCCTCATCACGGAGGGGGAGCAGACCGGCGTCCGCGCGGTCGTCTTCGAGATCAACACCCCCGGCGGGACGCTGGATGCGACCTCGCAGATCACGACGCGGATGCTGAACGCGCGCGTCCCGGTCATCACGTTCGTCGCGCCATCCGGCGCGCGCGCCGCGTCGGCGGGCACGTTCATCACCCTCGCTGGCCACGTCGCGGCCATGGCTCCCGCGACCAACCTCGGCGCGGCGCGGCCCGTCGACTCGTCGGGTGGTGACATCCAGGGCGACCTCCGCCAGAAGGTGGAGAACGACGCGGTGGCCCAGATCCGCAACATCGCCGGTGCGCGCAGCAAGAACGCCGACTGGGCCGAGGACGCGGTGCGCAAGAGCGCGAGCATCGGCGCCGACGAGGCCGTGTCGCTGAAGGTCGTGGATCTCATCGCGACGGACCTGGCGGATCTGCTCGCCAAGCTGGACGGACGCAGCGTCTTGCTACCGCAGGGCGCGAGCCGCCTGGCGACCGGGGGCGTTGCCGTGGACGAGCAGCCGTTCGGGCCGCTCGAGCGGTTCCTGCACTTCATCACCGACCCGCAGGTCGCGATCCTGCTCTTCACCATCGGGACCTACGGGCTGATCTTCGAGCTCTCCAACCCGAGCCTCATCTTCCCCGGGGTCGTCGGTGTCATCGCGATCCTGCTGGCCTTGTTCGCCTTCGGGACGCTGGACGCGAGCTCCGCGGGCGTCGCGCTGCTGATCTTCGCGACCCTCCTGCTGGTCGCGGAGATCTGGGTGCCCAGCCATGGGATCCTGACCGCGGGCGGCATCGCCGCGCTGGTCATCGGCGCGATCATCCTGTTCCCGCCGGGCCGGCCGACGCTGCCGGGCTTCGATCTCGCCATCCCGCCGCTCACCATCGCCCTCCTGGCGGGAGGCAGCGCGCTCTTCTTCGTCGCGCTCGCTCGCGCGTCGGCGGGATACCTGCGCCTGCCCCTCGCGAGCGGCGAGTCGCTGCTCGTCGGCGCGGTGGGCGTCGCGCGCAGCGACATCGATGCGGGAGGCATCGTCCACGTCAGGGGTGAGGATTGGAGCGCCCGGAGCGAGGGCGGTCCGATCCGCCAGGGAGAGCCGGTGAGCGTCCGCGCGGTGGACGGCCTCCGGCTGGTGGTCACGCGTGCCGCGCAAGGAAAGGAAGGGGTCTGATGGACCAGCTCGTCGTCCTCGCGATCATCCTCGTGGTGGCCATTGCCGCGCTCCGGAACATCGTGCACATCGTCCCGGAGTACCAGCGGCTCGTGGTCCTCGCGTTCGGGCGGTATCAGGGAACGAAGGGACCGGGATTCGTCCTGCTCTTCCCGCCACCCATCCAGAGCGCCATGAATGTCGATCTCCGCGAGTTCGTCATGGAGATCCCGCAGCAGACGTCCATCACGAAGGACAACGCGCCCATCAGCATCGACTTCCTCATCTACCAGAAGGTCGTCGAGGCGGCGGACTCAGTGCTCAAGATCCAGAACTTCCGGACCGCCGTGCAGGGGATCGCGACGACCACGCTGCGCGCGGTGATCGGCGACATCCCTCTCGACGACGTCCTGGCGAAGCGCGAGCAGATCAACGAGGTCCTGCGCGTCAAGCTCGACGACATCACCCAGCGCTGGGGCGTGAAGGTCACGACCGTCGAGATCCGCGAGATCACGCCGCCGCGCGACATCCAGGACGCCATGAACCGTCAGATGTCGGCTGAGCGGAATCGCCGCGCGGCGATCCTGGAGGCCGAAGGCAAGAAGCAGTCCGCGATCCTCGTGGCCGAGGGCGACAAGCAGTCGAACATCCTCCAGGCGGAGGGCCAGAAGCAGGCTCAGTTCCTCCGGGCGGAGGGGTTCTCGCTCGCGCTCGACAAGATCAACGACGCCGCGGGTCACGCCGACGCGCGGACGATGACCCTCCAGTACCTCGACGCGCTGAAGACCCTCGGCTCGTCGCCGTCGACGAAGTTCGTCATCCCGACGGAGTTCACGTCGCTGGTCGCGCCGCTCGCGGCGATGGCGCGTGGGGAGGGCGAGGGAAAGCGCTAGGAGAGATCCTCCCGGCGCACCGCCATGGGCCGTGTGCGGCGGGGCCGCCGCGCGCGCCTCGGAGGCGTGTAGATGGGGATGAAGCGCTGCTCGCCGCCCCGCCCGAGCTCCCGTGCGGGGCGGCTCTGCTGCGCTCGCCGCTTCGCGGCCTCGGCCAGGAGGGCCGCCGCTGCCGACGTGAAGAAGGCCGTGTTCAGTGCCATGATCAGGGCAAGATAGAACATCCGTTCAGCCTGTCAAGGGGCAAGTTGTGGCCCCTTTAGGATCGTTCTCCCCGGTGGTGACAGGTGTCGTCGGCCCGGAGCTCGGGCCCCAGCGTCCCCGCTACGTCCGCGAGCGGACAGAGCCGGAGGGCCACATCCTCGAGCCCGAATGGCCGGGCACGCGTGTCCTCGTACGGGTCGGCCATCCCGAGCCGCACTTCGTCGGCTACGGCGGTCCGGTCGACGCCCCTCGCGAGCTCTACGACGCCATCGTCGCCGACGCTCGCTGCGCGACCGCGACGATCGACGGCGTGCTCGTGAGCGAGCTCTACGACGAGGGCGAGCTCGACATGGATCCAGAGGGCAACGCTTTCGTTCGGCAGGGCGCGCAGCGGACCATCTTCGCCGCGTTCGACCTGCTCGAGGTGGATGGGGACTGGCTGCTGCGCACTCCGCTCCTCGAACGCAAGCGCCACCTCGAGGGCGTCCTGCAGCCGAGCCTCAACGTGCGTCTCACCGCGTACCGCTCGCGCGAGCTGCGCGCGTGGCGTGAGACCCTGCTCGAGCAGGGCTTCCGGCGCGTGGTGCTGAAGGACCTGAACAGCGCCTACAGTCCCGGGGCCAGCAACGACAGCTGGCTCGTCGTCGACAAGATCAATGGATCGGGGAGACGCTAGATGGCGACCGCACAGGTCATCGATCACACCCAGCGCGACCCGTGGGAGGTGGCGCTCGAGCAATTCGACATCGCCGCCGACAAGCTGCACCTCGACCCCAACATGCGCGGGATCCTGCGCGAGTGCCAGCGCGAGCTGATCGTGCACTTCCCGGTGCGGATGCAGGACGGCGTCGTGAGGGTATTCACCGGCTACCGCGTTCAGCACAACGTCTCCCGCGGGCCCGGCAAGGGCGGTATCCGCTATCACCCCTCGGTCACGCTCCACGAGGTCAAGGCGCTCGCCATGTGGATGACCTGGAAGTGCGCTGTGGTCGGTATCCCCTATGGCGGCGCGAAGGGCGGCGTGATCTGTGACCCCAAACAGATGACGCAGCAGCAGCTTGAGACGCTCACCCGCCGCTACACGACGGAGATCTCGCTCCTCATCGGCCCGGACCGCGACATCCCCGCGCCCGACGTGAACACCAACGCGCAGACGATGGCCTGGATCATGGACACGTTCTCCATGCACGCCGGCCACACCGTCCCGGCCGTCGTGACCGGGAAACCGCTGTCGATCGGCGGCAGCGAGGGCCGCAGCGAGGCCACCGCGCGCGGCGCGGTCTACACGATCATCGAGGCGGCAAAGGCGATCGGCCTCGATCTCGACGGTGCGCGCGTCGTCGTGCAGGGCTACGGCAACGCAGGGCTGTTCTCGGCGAAGCTCATGTCCGAGATCGGCGCGAAGGTCATCGCGGTGTCCGACACGAGCGGCGGCGTCCACGACCCCAAGGGTCTCGACCTGACCAAGGTCGAGGCCTTCAAACGCGAGACCGGCCGCGTGCAGGGCCTCCCGGGTGTGGAGCGCGTCAGCAACGCGGAGCTGCTCGAGCTCGACTGCGAGATCCTCATCCCGGCCGCGATCGAGAACCAGATCGGCGCGCACAACGCGCCCGCGATCAAGGCGCGGATCGTGGCGGAGGCGGCCAACGGGCCGACGAGCCCCGAGGCCGACCGGATACTCCACGACCGCGGCGTGATGGTCATCCCGGACATCCTCTGCAACGCCGGTGGCGTGACCGTTTCGTACTTCGAGTGGGTGCAGGACCTCCAGAACCTCTTCTGGCGCGAGGCGACCATCAACGCGCGCCTCAAGGAGGTCATGGTCAAGTCGTTCAACGACGTCCTGGATCTGGCGAAGAAGAACAAGGTCGACATGCGGACCGCCGCCTACATGCTCGCGGTGAGCCGTGTCGCCGACGCGACTCTGACGCGCGGTATCTACCCGTGAAGAGGCGGCCAATGCCACCCGTTAGCCATCCTGGCCGGCAGCGGGAGCGCATGTAGCGCGTGGGGCCAGCCGCTAGATTCGGCAGACCCGCCGGCCAGGAGGTGTCCGTCGCGGGCACCCGCGGACGCATCTACGATGCGGCTCCCGGTCTCGTTCAACTGGAGCTCACGCTCGGTAACACATTCATCACTATCAGCGGCGCAGACCAGGGTCGCGTCCTCCAGGCAGC
>JACPOT010000014.1 GCA_016191385.1 Chloroflexota bacterium
CGCCTGCGCCGTCTCGGCCTCGCCGGGCAGCTCTATGCCACGGGCGACGGCGACCGGCACGCGGTCCAGCTTCCCCATGACGAGCTCCGCGGCGGCGGCGATCTCGTCGGCCAGGGCGATCTCCGTGACTCGCAGCTCGTACCCGTCGGGGTCGTACTGCCCGGCGTAGCGCCGCAGCGCCGGCATGCCCGCAACGCCGATGGCCACGTTCACGTGGCCCTCGCGCCAGGCGCGTCCGAACGTGTCGGTGATCACGACGGCGACGTCCACGCCCGCGCGCCGGTTCAGCGCCTCACGCAGCCGCGCTGCGGACGCGTCGGGGTCGACCGGCAGCAAAACCACGCTGTCGGGCGCGCCGGCGTTCGATCGGTCAACGCCGGCGTTCGCGCACACGAAGCCGTGATGCGTCTCGGAGATGATGACGCCGCGCTCCCAGCGCACGATGGCCCGCGATTCGCGCAAGACGACCTCGATGGCGCGCGGATCCTTCGAGGCCTCCGCGGCCATGGCGACGGCCCGCTCGCTCGGCGTCACGCTAGAGAGCGCGACGACACGCCCCTCAGCCTTGGACACGATCTTTTGCGCGACGACGACCACGTCACGATCGCGCAATGGATCCTTCTCGACAGCGTGAACGATGAGGCCCGCGAGGTCGTCTCCCTCACGGATCTCGGGGAGGCCCGCGACGGGCCAGACCGTGAGGCGCGCCATCGGGCCGAGTGTCGCACGCCACGCGGCCTAGCATCACGCCGTCGCCACCGATGATCTCGCGCAGACCGCTCGCGTCGCGCATCTCGCGACGTCGGACCAGTACGCGCGGCCGCACGTCGTTCCGATCGTCTTCGTCTACGAGCACCCGTACCTCTACACGCCCATCGACGACAAGCCGAAGAAGAGCGAGGACCGCATGCGGCTGCGCCGCGTCCAGAACGTGGTCACCAATGGCCGCGCCAGCGTCGTCATCGACGTCTGGGACGAGGACTGGTCCCGTTTGCGCTACGTCCTTCTGGACGGGACGGCCGACCTCATCGAAGCCGGCCCGGAGCGCGACCGCGCGGCCGCGATGCTGGAGGCGAAGTACGCGCAGTACCGGGAGCTGCCGCTGGGTGACGCACCCGTGATCCGCGTGACCGTCGAGCGCCGCGTGGACTGGGACGCTTCGGCTTAGAGCTCTCCCGTCGCGGCGTAACGGTCGGCGATCGCGAGCGCCTCGTCGATCGCGCGGATGCCGATGCGCAGCTCGTCCTCGTCGATGATCAGCGGCGGCGTGACCACCATGAGGTTCCAGCGGCACATGACGTAGACGTCGCGCTTCATCAGGTCGTTGCGCAGCGCGGTCGCGAGCCGCTGCGAGGGGCCGTTCCAGCGCTCGAGC
>JACPOT010000015.1 GCA_016191385.1 Chloroflexota bacterium
CGCCATCGCCGGCAACTTCGACATGCAGGAGCGCCACATCAACATGACCAACTACCCGGTGCTCAAGGAGCAGGAGAAGACCGGGAAGTATCGCGTCATCGCCTGGCCGACCTTCGGCGGCGCCGACGCCGTGATCGCCATCAACTCGACCTACACGGCCGATCCCGAGATGGGCAAGGTCATGGCCGAGAAGGATTTTCGGAAGGCGCTGTCGCTCGCCATCAATCGGGATCAGATCAAGGAGAGCGTGTTCCTCGGGCTGGGCGAGGCGCGCCAAGGCGTGCCGGCGCCGTGGCATCCGTATTTCCCCGGCGCCGAATGGGCGCAGAAGTACACCGAGTTCAAGCGCGACGAAGCCAACAAGATGCTGGACGGCATCGGCCTCAACAAGAAGGACGCCAACGGCATCCGCCTGCTGCCCTCGGGCAAGCCCGCGACCATCGAGATCAGCGTCGTGCCGGCGTTCGGCGCCTGGCCCGACGTGGCGCTGCTGGTCTCCAAGGACTGGGAGGCGGTCGGCATCAAGACCATCGTGCAGGTCCGCGAGCGCGCCCTGCATTTCAAGATGAACGAGAACAACGAGCTGATGGCCGAGGTGTGGAACGAGGACACCAGCGCCTTCCCCTACACCGGCAACGCCAAGGCCGACCCGCGCAACGCGCCGATCCTGACCATCGGGCCGCTGTGGCGGCGCTGGTATGCGACCGGCGGCAAGGAAGGGGCCGAGCCGCCGCCGGAAGTGAAGCGCATCGTCGAGATCGTCGACAAGGCGCGCACGGTCGGGCCCGAGGAGCAGGTCAAGCTCAGCCAAGAGCTCTATCGCATCTGGGCGGAGAACCTCTATGAGATCGGCACGGTGGGGCTGACGCCCATGGTGCAGGGCGTGGTCGTGACCAACACCAAGTTCCGCAACGTGCCGACGACGCTCGGCAACGACTGGCCCCTGCGCAGCCCGGGCAATGCGCGGACCGAGCAGTTCTATTTCACGAAGTAGTGCGTCCCTCCCCGCGCTTCGCGCGGGGAGGTGTCCGCGCAGCGGACGGAGGGGTCATGAGTCAAGTATTGGGGCCTTTGACGCCTCCGTCGCCGTACGACGGCGACACCTCCCCAGCTTCGCTGGGGAGGAAGGGTAAACCATGACCCGTTACATCCTGCAGCGGCTGGC
>JACPOT010000009.1 GCA_016191385.1 Chloroflexota bacterium
GAAGTACGAAACGACGGCGACGACGCCCAGCAGCGGGACGGCGACGCGCGGGCGCCAGCTCGCGAGGGTCGCGCCGATCGCCGCCAGCGCGAAGGGCACGGTCACGAGAAGCGCGGAGCCGACGGCGAAGCGGTCGGCGGCGACGGCGATCCCGGACCGCGACGCCGTCACGTACGCGGTCAGCGACGCGACGAGCACGATGCCCACGGCGCCGCCGAGGAGTGAGCCGATCCGCTCGAGGACGACTCGCGCGCGGGAGACGGGCTGAGCCAGGACCGCTTCGAGGCGGCCTTCGGCGTCGTCGGCGACCCAGCCGTTGACCTGCACGACCGTGTAGACCGACAGAAACAACAGCGCGGTCGAGCCCCAAATGACCGCGACGAACGTGTCGTATCCCGTGCTGCCCAGCCGTTCGAAGTACACGCGCAACTGCGGCACTGCCACGAGCGCGTCGACCATGAGGCGCGTCAACGAGATGAGGAATGCGGCAAGGGCCGCCAGCCCGATGGCCCAGCCGGCGATCCAGAGGCGCTGCTGGTCGAGCGTTGCGAGCACGGGCACCCGGAGCAGGGGATCCCGCGAGGCGCGGTAGGAGCGGGTGCCGCTGCGCGGCGCGATCCGGACGAGCGACGCGCCCATGTCCCGCAGCGTGAAGGCCGCGAGCGCGATACCTGTGAGCACGACCGCGGTCGCGAGGAGCGTCGCCAGCGAGCCGATGTCGAGCGCGCCCCCGCGAAGGAGCGGCGTCTGGCGGTCGTAGTGCCAGAACGGCGACAGCTCCTGGATCTGCGCGAGGCCGCCGCTCCGGGCGGACGAGTTCACGAGGTAGAGCGCGAGCACGATGATCCCGGCCCAGCCCGCGGCGGAGCGACGTGTCGTCGTGAGCTGCGCGACCACCAACGCGAAGGCGAAGCACGTGAGGGTCACGGCGAGGAGCGCGACACCCTGCGCCCCGGTCGCGACAGCGTCGAGAGGCTCGGACGAGACGGCGGCACCGGCGACGAGGCTGAGCACGAGGACCGCGATAGAGGCCGCGCAGGCCAGGGCGAAAGCGACCGTACGGGACGCGACGTACCGAGGGCGCGGGACACCGCTCGCGAGCCACTGTTCGACGAGCCCACGCTCCTCGTCGCCGCGCAGGCCGCTGGCGGCGAGGACACCCCAGAAGCCGTAGATGAGCGGGAGCGTCCCGAAGACGCGCCAGTGGAGGTAGCCCGCGAGCGTTTCGAGCTGGAGGGGTGCGGGTAGCAGATACGTGAGCTGCCGCCCGATCAACTCCATCTGGCGCGCGAAGACGGCGCGTGACTGCGGGTCGGGGCCGGCGATCTGCGCGTAGCCGACCGTGTTGGTGAGTCCGAAGAGCACGGCGATCAGGCACGTGGCGGTCAGGCCAAAGAGGTGCGATCGGAGCGCGAGGCGCAGGAGCGTCATTTATAGAACGAGAGGAAGACTTCTTCGAGCGACGGCTCGCGGCTCTTGAGGCTCACCACCTGCTCGGTCGCGAGCGCGCGCAACAGCGGATCGAAGGGGCCGCGGAGCATGCCGGTCACCCGGCCGTCCGCGACCGTGACGTCCTCGAGCCCTGCGACGGCGCGCAATCGCTCCAGCGGTGGTGCTCCGGCGAACACGATCTCGACGCGCAGGCTGCGGATGAGGCCGAGATCGCTGAGCGCTCCCGACTTCACGAGACGCCCTTCTCGGACGATGCCCACGCGGTCGCACACGTGCTCGACCTCCGACAGCACGTGCGATGAGAGGAAGATCGTCGCACCGCCGGCCCTGGCTTCGCGCACGAGGTCGTAGAAGACCTGTTGATGGAGCGGGTCGAGGCCGCTCGTCGGCTCGTCGAGGATCAGCAGTCGCGGCTTCGACGCGAAGGCGATCAGCAGGCCGAGCTTCTGCTTGTTGCCGTGCGAGTACTCGCGGTACCGCCGAGCCAGGTCGAGGTCGATGCGCTTTGCGATGCGCTCGACCTCGGCATCGGCGACGTCGCCGCGGAGGCCCGCGATGTACGCGACGATCTCGTCACCGCGCCAGCCGCCGAACTGCGGCAGCTCGCCGGGGACGTAGCCGACGATCCGCTTGACCTCGACCGACTGCGCGTGCGCATCCAGGCCGAAGATCGACGCGGATCCGCGGGTGGGCCGGATCATGCCCATGAGGACGCGGATCGTCGTGGTCTTCCCCGCTCCGTTCGGGCCGAGGTAGCCGAAGACCTCCCCCTCGGCGATGGTCAGGTCGAGATCGAGGATCCCACGGCCCCGGCCGTGGTCCTTGGTGAGGCCGCGGGCCTCGATGGCGCTCGGTCGGGTGATGGGCCGAGTCTAGGATGCCCGCGCGGTGACATTCCGGACGATCATCGAGCCGTTCCGCATCCATTCCGTCGAGCCGCTACGCATGACGACCGAAGACGAACGGCGCGACCGGATCCGCGAGGCCGGCTACAACCTCTTCGGGCTCCACGCGAACGACGTCCTCATCGACCTGCTCACCGACTCCGGTACCGGTGCGATGTCGCGCGATCAGTGGGCGGCCATCCAGCACGGCGATGAGAGCTACTCGGGCTC
>JACPOT010000044.1 GCA_016191385.1 Chloroflexota bacterium
TACCGGCCGGGTGACGCCTACAACCGCATCCACTGGCGCTCCTCGGCGCGCCACCGCTCGCTCCAGGTCAAGGAGTTCGAGCTCGACAAGACCGCCGACCTGTGGATCTACCTCGATCTCGACCGCCACTGGCACAAGGGCCAGGGTGAGCTGGCGACGATCGAGCGCGCCGTGACGGTCATCGCGTCCGTCGTGGCGAAGGCCCTGCGCGAGCACCGGAACGTCGGCCTGGTCACGAACGGCCGCCGCGCCGAGATCGCGCAGCCCGACCGCGGCACGAAGCAGCTCGGGAAGGTCATGCAATTCCTGGCGGAGGTGCAGGCCACCGGAGAGCTCGCGCTCGCGGAGACCCTCATCGAGACCACGCCGCGCATCCGCCGAGGATCGTCGTGCCTCGTCGTGACGCCGTCGCTCGACCGCCAGTGGGTGCGTCCCGCGGGAACGCTGCGCGAAGCGTCCGTGGCGACGCAGGCCGTCATCATCGGGTCACCCCTGGCCATGGACGAGCGCGACCGCGCGCGGCGCAACGCCGTCCTGGGTGAGCTCGCGATCGCCGGCATCAGCGCGGCGTACCTGCCGGCGGAGGGCCGCATCGAGGAGCTCTTCCGCGAGGCGCTCGCGGCGTGAGCGCTCGGGTGCGCGCGATCTTCCCGCCCATCGACCTGCGGCGCCTGCGCTTCCGCGGAGGCTGGTCGGGGCTCCTCGTATTCGCGATCATGACCCTCGTCTATCCGGCGTCGCTCCAGCAGGCCGACTGGGTCGAGCTCTCATCGCAGTTCTGGCAGATCGCCGTGGCGGGGATCCTCTTCGGGACGGTCGTCGGCAACGCTCCGCTGCGGCCGTTGCGCGCCGTGACCGTCGGTTCCGCGATCGGCGCGCTCGCGGTGACGGGCTTCACGATGATGGCCATCGGCCAGGGACCGATCCGTGAGCGCGCCGTCGCGCTCGGCATCGACGTCAACAGCTGGCTCACCCAGGTCCTCGCGGGCGAGGCCGCGCGGGGGCAGACCGTGTTCACGCTGTTCCTCGGCGCGAGCGTGTGGGCCACGGCGTTCGTGGGCGCGTTCGCCCTCGCGCGCACGGGGCGCGTGTGGGAGGCCGTCGTCCTCACGGGCGGCTCGCTGACGCTCAACGTGTCGCTCGCGCTGACGCCGCTGCTGCTCGACCTCGTGATCTTCACGCTCTGCGCGCTCGTCCTCATGGTGCGGCTGCACATCGTGGCGCTCCAGGAGCGCTGGGAGCGGCAGAACATCCAACCGACCGGCGAGATGGACTGGCGCGTCCTCCGCGGCGGCCTCACCTGGACGCTGGTGCTCGTGATCATGGCCCTGGTCACCCCGCGCGTGGGCGCGGCCGAGGTCCTCAACCGGGGCTTCGACGTCTTCGAGGCGCCCTACCAGCGCGTCGAGACCGAGTGGCAGCGCTTCTTCGCCGGCGTCTCCGGCCCGAGCCGCCTGCGCGGCATCTCGTTCGGCGACTCGATCCGCCTCGGCCAGGCGCCCAACCTCGGTGACACCGTCGTGATGGTGGTCGACTCCCCGCAGGGCCGGTTCTGGCGCGTGATCGCGTACGACTTCTACACCGGGCAGGGCTGGCGCACGACCGAGGTCGACCGTGCGGAGAAGGTGACCCCCGACAAGTTCCAGCTGCGCGAGCGCCTCGACGCCGCGTTCGACGTGCGAGAGCCGTTCGGCAACCGGCTGTTCGCGCCGAACGAGCCGCTGAAGGCGAGCATCCCTTCGCAGTTCCTCGTCGGTGACGACCGCTCCTTCTCGAGCGGGATACGCGCCCTCGAGCAGCGCCAGGCCGCCGCCCCGTACACCGTCAGCGCGTCCATCTCGGTCGCGGACAAGGGCTCGCTCCGCCGAGCGTCCACGACGTACACGGAGATCATCCGGCGCGGGTTCCTCCAGGTGCCGAGCACGCTGCCCCAGCGCGTGCGGGACCTCGCCCGAAAGGTGACCGAGGGCAAGGACAACCCCTACGACAAAGCCGAGGCGGTCGAGTCCTTCCTGCGCACGAACTTCCGCTACTCGCTCGCGGTCCGGCCGCCGCCCCCCGGGCGCGATCCGGTCGATTGGTTCCTCTTCGACCTCAAGGAGGACTTCTGCGAGTACTTCGCGTCCTCGATGATCATGATGCTGCGTGAGGTCGGCGTGCCCGCGCGGCTCGTCGAGGGCTTCACCCCTGGGACCTTCGACCCGATCACCGGCAAGTACGTCGTGAAGCAGATCAACGCCCACGCCTGGGTCGAGGTCTGGTTCCCGGGGTACGGCTGGATCGAGTTCGAGCCCACCCCGTCCGAGACGCCGTTCCTGCGCGCGGAAGAGCCGCTGGGCGCTGACGGCCAGACCGCGGGCGCTGGGGGCGACGGGACCGACAGCGCCACCGATCGGCAGAATCAGCTGCTCGACCGCGACCTGCAGTTCGCGGAGGGCGACGGCGTCAGCGCGCCGCAGGGCTCGGGTGTCCTGCCCTTCGACCCCACGCCCCTCGTCGCGCTCTTCGGCGTGCTGCTGGTCGCGCTCCTCGCGTTCCTGGTGCGCTTCGAGTGGCGGTTCCGCGGGCTCTCCGGCGTCGAAGGGTCGTGGGCGCGCGCGCGCCTGCTCGCGGCGTACGTCGGCCACCCCTGGCGCTCGTCGGAGACGACATATGAGTTCGCGGACGCACTCGGCAGGGCCGTGCCCGAAGCGCGCGAGCCCATCCGCGTGATCGCTGACGCGCGGGTCCACGAGCGCTACGCGCCGGCGGGCGCGACCGATGACGAGCGCGAGTCCGCGGAGGATGCCTGGTGGCGCGTGGCGCGCGAGCTCGTGTCGCTCGTGCCGCAGCGCATCGTGGCCGCGATCGCGAAGGTGCTGCCGAGGTAGAGCGGCTCAACTCGAACGGGCGCGGGCGAGGTCGCCGAGGCGGCGATCGCGACGCACCGCATGACGCTACCGGCCTGACGCCGTCGCGCTACTTCACCTCGGCGGCGATCACCTGGCAAGCGCGGATGCGCTCGTCGTTGGCCTCGAGATAGCGCTCGCCCAGCGTTATGATCCGGCGAACGTCGTCGTCGATGACCTCATACACGACGCTGCGGCCCTGGCGCCGCGCCTCGACGTGACCGCAGAAGCGGAGGCACGTCAGGTGCGTCGATACGGTCGGCTGGTGCCGCCCGATGTGGCCGACGATCTCGCCCGCGCTCTTGGGCCCGTCGAGGAGGAACCGTAGGATCCGGACCCGCGTCGGGTCGGACAGACCATGGAAGAAGCGTGCCAGGTCCTCGTCGGCAGCCCGCCGCGTGGGGCGCCGGGCCACACGCCGGGCAGCGGCGCCGTTCATCGCAGCGAGTCTATCGGGAAATGCCGATAGATCGCGCTACTATCGGCGAAAGTCGATGAAAGACGCATGAGCGAGCAGCGGTTCGACCTCGTCATCCTCGGCTCGGGATCGACCGCGTTCGCTGCGGCCATCAAGGCCGCCGAGCTCGGCAAGAGCGCGGTCATGACGGAGAGCCGGACGATCGGGGGGACGTGCGTGAACCGCGGCTGCCTGCCGTCGAAGGATCTCATCGAGGCGGCGCGCATCTATTGGGAGGCCCAGCATCCGCGCTTCCCGGGGCTCGGCGGCAAGACGCTCGACCTCGACTTCCGACGGCTCATCGAGGGCAAGGACGAAGTCATCCGCGAGTACCGCAAGAAGAAGTACGACTCGATCCTCGATGAGAGCGACCGCATCACGATCGTGAAGGGGCACGCACGCCTGGTCGACCCGCACACCGCGGCCGTCGATGGCCAGCGTCTCGTAGGCGAGCAGGTGCTCATCGCGACCGGAAGCCGGCCGGCGGTCCCGGAGATCACAGGTCTCGAGGACGTGCCGTACCTCACGAGCGACCTGCTCACGAGCGACGAGCCGATGGAGCTCTTCGACCAGCCGCGCTCGCTCGCCATCATCGGCGGTGGCTACATCGCGCTGGAGCTTGCGCAGCTCTTCCAGCGCCTCGGAACGCCGGTCACGCTCATCCAACGCTCGCCGCAGCTCCTGTCCGGCTACGAGCCGGAGGTCCAGGCGGAGATCGAGAACGTGCTCTCGGGGGAGGGCGTGGAACTGCGTCTCGGCGCGCGCGTGCGCGGCGTTCGCCCCGACGGCGACGGTATCTCGGTCGCGCTCGAGGACGGCGAGGTCCGCGCCGAGCGCCTGCTGGTCGCGACCGGTCGCGCTCCCAATACGGATGACATCGGCCTCGATAGCGCGGGCGTGGCGCGCGACGCGCGCGGCTTCATCGACGTCGACGAGCGCCTGCGCACGAACGTTCCGCACATCTGGGCGGCGGGGGACGTCATCGGACGGCATACCGGCGCGCAGATGGCCACGCCTGTAGGTGCCCACGACGGCAACATCGCCGCGGGCAACGCCCTCGGGGCCGACCAGCGGAAGGTGGATCACACGGTCCTGCCACGCACGATCTTCACCGATCCGCAGATCGCGACGGTCGGCCTCACCGACGAGGAGGCCAACGGGGCGGGCTATCGCTGCAGCTGCAACACCGTTCCCATCCACATCGTCCCGCGCGCCGGCGCTGTCCGCGACGAACGGGGGCTCATCAAGATGGTGGCCGACTCCGAGAGCGGGAAGGTGCTCGGCGTGTCGATGGTCGGCCGTGACGCCGGCGAGGTCATCCACGAGGCCGCCATGGGCATGCGCTTCGGCGCGACCGTCCATGACTTCATCGACATGGTCCACGTGTACCCGACGATGGCCGAGGCCCTCAAGATCGCGGCCCTCTCCTTCTTCAAGGACGTCTCCAAGCTGAGCTGCTGCGCGGAGTGACGCTGTGATCGGCGAGCGGATGACCATCGGCGACTGGCGCGCCGGACAGGCGTATCCATCAAGGCGTTGCGCTTCTACGACGAGCTCGGGATCCTGCAGGTCGCGGGGCGCAGCGACACGCTCCAGTGAAGGCGGGATGGTCGTCGCGATCACGGACGCATGCGCTCTCGGAGGCGGGTTCGCCCAGGACATCGCGCGGTGACAGTTGAGGTCGTCCTTGGGCTCCGCGGCCTCACCTGACGTGCGGCGGCGGGCCTCGGCTGAGGCTCTCGTATCGCGCCCGTGCTGGCGCGACTAGAGCGGATCGATGGGGTACAGGTCGCCGAGGTCGATCACAGCGGCGAGCTCCTGCGTCTTCTCTTGACCGACAGGAACGCGGTCGTTGGCGTGCGGGACGCGATGCGCGAGCTCGGGTATGAGGCATCGGACGGCGGGTGCGGTCGCTCGAAGTTGTAGTGGCGCAGCCAGGCCGCAAGGTCCGCGTCGACGTCCGAGGCGTTCACGTAGTAGCGGTAGCGGAACGCGGTGCGGTAGTGCAGGTGGAGGCACGTCCCTTGGAAGCGCTCGACGAAGGCGTTGAGGTCGGGCGACCTGGGCGGGAGGCGGTGGTGCTCGATGCCGAGCTCGAGGCACTTCTGGCTGAAGGCCCGGCCGAACTCGGGGCCGCCGTCGGTGTTGATGCGGACGAGCTTGATCTTGGCCTCGCGGTAGACCGGGAGCACGTCCTCCTCGAGGAAGCGGGCCATCGACTTCGCGCTCTTGCGCCCGCCCCGGGCCCGGCCGAAGCCGAAGCTGCAGGCCCCATCGACCATCGTGTACTGCCAGAGGGTGCCGACGCCCTTGAGCTTGCCGATGTACATCGTGTCGGCGAACAGCTCGGCGCCCACGACCGCGGAGCCGATGTGCATGACCCTTGGCCGCTCGATGGCCCGGATCTCGCGCAGCGTCCGCTCGGTCAGCGGTCCGCCCTCGGCGGCCGAGAGCGCCTCCGCCGCGGCCAGGCGGGCCAGGCGGCGAGCGAGGCCGGCGCGGCGAAGGACGTTGCGCACGCCGCCGTGGCTGACGCGCCAGGCGCCGAAGCGGGCCAGCGCGAGGGCCTGAGCGACGCTGCGCTCGCCCTCCGTGGGGTGCGTGATGGCGTAGCTCACGACGGCGTCGACCAGCGGCGCCGGGAGCTGGCGCGTGGGCCGCGCGGGGTGCGGCCGGGGCCGCAGCCCGGCCTCGGCGTAGGCGAGGTAGCGGCGCCGGAGCTGGTAGTAACGAGAGCGCGAGATGCCGGCCTCGCGGCAGGCTCGGGCCACGCTGACCTCGCCGCGAGTGACGCGGTCCAGGACGCGCTTGCGCAGACGTGCGAGGCTGTCAGATGGAGCCACGACGTATTCCCTCCCATCGACTTGCCGGTCAATGGGTCGAGGATGCGCGTGGCTTCTCTTCTTCGCAGGAAGGGGCGCGGAGTGTGTACCTCGAACGTGGGCACTACGGACTAGAGCGGATCGATGGGGTACAGGTCGCCGAGGTCGATCACAGCGGCGAGCTCCTGCGTCTTCTCTTGACCGACAGGAACGCGGTCGTTGGCGTGCGGGACGCGATGCGCGAGCTCGGGTATGAGGCATCGGACGGCGGCACGAGGAGGCGGGCATCATCGCCGGCCGCGTCGTCCAGGCATTCCTTCGGACCCGAGAAGCGGTGGACGATCCGGAGCGCTTGCGGGAGTTGGTGGCGAGCGCCCTTTACGGCACCTTCCGCGCGCACATGATCAGCGGCGCCGTGGTCCCGGGCGCTCTACACGAGGAAGCCGTGCGCGCGGTGATCGGTGCGATGTCCAGCGTCATCGGCCCGGATGCGGCGCGAGAGCTCGGGGCGGCGCTTGAGCGTGATCTGGATCGCGCGACGAGCTGACCCGGGTCCATCACAGCACGATCCCGACGAGGCCCGGTGTAGGTCTCCCGCGGCGGAAGGAGATCCCGCCCAAGCAGTAGGCGCGCGGCGCTACGCTCGCCCGGCCATGGAAGCAGCGCGCTTCGAACGCCAGGTCCGCACCGGCACGAGCGAGGCATTCGTCGTCTACGGCGGCGCGCGCCGCATCGGCCGCATCGACGTCCACTACGCGCATTTCGAGGTGCATGCCACGCTCATCCTCGAGGTCGAGCTCACCGACGACGAGGTGCAGCAGCTCATCGACCAGGTGGACGAGGAGCTCGTGCAGACGCACGACCCCGAGCGCGAGGACTTCCTGGTGCAGGTCTATCGCGGCGAGGAGCTGGGCTTCTACTCGGACGAGTACGACTCGGACGAGGCCGACGACGATGACGACGAGGACGAGGACGCGCGCTAGGCCCTAGAGGAGGCTCGCTCCCTGCGGCGACCCGAGCCGCGCCGTGCGCACGTCGTTGATGTCCGCGAACGCCTTGATGCTCGCGAGCACATCGTCCGCGACGGGGTCGTCCACGGTGAGGATCATCAGCGCCTCACCGCGCGGATGCAGGCGCCCCACCTGCATCGAGGAGATGTTCACGTCGTGCTGGCCCAGGAGCGTGCCGACACGGCCGACGAGGCCGGGCTTGTCCTGGTGCTTCGTCAGGAGGAGGTGGCCCTCGACCGGGACATCGACCCAGAAGCCGTCGATGTGGACGATGCGGGGCTCGCCCTGCACGAGCGTTCCGGCCACCTCCGTGCCGCCGACGCGCAGCGCCAGCAGCGCGGCGTAGCGGGTGGGCGAGGGCTCGCGCCGCTCGGCCACGACGAGCCCGCGATCGCGCGCCATGGCCATGGCGTTCACCAGGTTCACGCGTTGCTCCGTGAAGGACTCGAGCAATCCTTTGACGACCGCGGCGCGCACCGGCTCCGGGTCGAGCTCGAGGAGCGTGCCCATGTAGCCGATCTCGACCGCGTCAGGCCGTTGGCCGAGGAGCTGTCCGGCGAGCGAGCCCAGCCGCTCCGCCAGGACGAGCCACGCGGATCCGCCGCGCTCCTCCGACGGCGGGCGCGGGGCATTGACGGCGTCGCGCGCGGGGCGGCCGGCGAGGACGTCCAGGATCTGCTTCACCACGTCGACGGCCACGTTCGTCTGCGCCTCCGCCGTTGACCCCGCGATGTGCGGGGTCAGTACCGTGTGCGGCGCCTCGCGGAGCGGCGAGGTCGCGGGCAGCGGCTCCTGGGGGTACACGTCGAGCGCGGCGCCGGCGATGCGGCCGTCCCGGAGCGCTTCGGCCAGAGCGGCCTCGTCCACGATCTCACCGCGCGCCGCGTTCACCAGCACCGCGGTCGGCTTCATCTTCGCCAGGGCAGCGCCGTCGATGAGCCCGCGCGTCTTCTCGGTGAGCGGCGCGTGCAGCGAGATGACGTCCGCGGTCGCGAGGAGCTCGTCGAGCGGGACGAGACGCGCGCCGATGGCGTGCGCGCCCGCCTCCGTCGCGAAGGGGTCGTGCGCGACGATGGCCATGTCGAACGCCGCCGCCCGCCGCGCCACCAGCCCACCCACGCGGCCGATGCCGACGAGCCCGAGGGTCTTGCCGCGGAGCTCGCGGCCCATCAGCGTGGAGCGCGACCACTCGCCGCGCCGGACGCTCGCGTCCGCGGCCGGCACGTTGCGAAGCAGCGCGAGCATCAACGCGACGGAGTGCTCCGCCGCGGCCACGACGTTGCCGGTGGGGGCATTGACGACGTACACGCCGCGCCGGGTGGCCGCGGGCACGTCGATGTTGTCGACGCCCACGCCCGCGCGGCCGACGACGACGAGGCGCGCGCCGCTCTCGAGCACCCGGGCGGTGACCTTGGTCTCGCTGCGGACGACGAGGGCCTGCGCCTCGGCGATGCGCTCGCAGAGGACGTCCTCGGTCAGGCCGGTCATGACGCGCACGTCGCAGCGCTCGCGGAGCAGCTCGAGGCCCTCCGGCGCGATGGGATCCGCGACGATCACGACCGGGCGCGCCTGCGCGAGGTGGGGCCGCTCGGCGGCGCGCTCCGCTACCGCTATCGGCGGGTCGGCGCGAGCGCGCCGGAGCGCGCCGTCGCGCGCGGCGCCTTCGGCGGCGGCTGGGTGGCCTCGTCGTACGCGCGCAGGCAGGCCGAGATGGCCTGGCCCGGCTCGACGGTCTGATGGAGCTCGCGCATCGTCAGCTCCAGCGCGCTGAAGAAGGCGACCATGTCCTGCAGCGTCACGAACCCCATGTGCCCGACCCGGGCGATCTGGCCTTCCAGCCGTCCCTGGCCGCCGGCGATGATCGTGTCGTGGCTCTCGCGCAGGATGCGGATGAGGTTGCGCGAGTCGACGCGGGTGGGGGAGCGGAACGACGTGACCGTCGGCGACGCGTGCGCCTCCTCGGCGAACAGCTGGAGGTTGATGGCCTGCAGCCCGCGGCGAGTCGCGAACGCGAGGTCGCGATGGCGCTGGCAGATGGCCTCGATGCCTTCCTCGGCCATGAGCTTGAGCGATTCCTGCAGCGCGATGAAGATGCTCACCGCGGGCGTCGACGGCGTCTGCGCCTTCTCGAGCGATGCCTTTGCCTGCTGCAGGTCGAGGTAGAACTTCGGGAGATCTGACCGGTCGTAGGCCTTCCACGCGCGCGGGCTCATCGTCACGATGGCCACGCCCGGAGGCGCGCCCCAGGCCTTCTGCGATCCGGTGACGAGCACGTCGATGCCCCACTCGTCGACCTCGGTCTCGACGGCGCCCGCGCCTGACACGCTGTCGACGAGGAACAGCTTCCCCGACTCGCGCACGATCTCGGAGATCTCCTCGAGCGGGTTGAGCACCCCGGTCGAGGTCTCGTTGTGCGTGATGAGGATCGCCTTCGCGCCGTCCTTGCCCTTTTCCTTGGCGATCTCATCGCGCACGAGGTCCGGATCGAGGACCCGGCCCCAGGTGACGTCGACGCGGCGCGCGTCCACCCCGTAGGCCTTCGCGACCTGGTGGAAGCGCTCGCCGAACGCGCCGTTGCTGAAGACGAGGACCTTGTCGCCCTTGGAGAGGGTGTTGACGATGGCCGCCTCGAGCCCGCCCGTGCCCGACGCCGTCAGCAGGAGCACGTCGCCCTGCGTGCGCAGGAAGTCCTGCAGCGCGCGCGTCAGTCCCGCGAGCAGCGACGCGAACTCCGGTCCGCGGTGGTTGATCATCGGTCGAGCCGACGCCGCGAGGACGCTCTGCGGGACGAAGGTCGGACCGGGGATCCGGAGGTTCTGCGGGCGATACATGAGGTGATCTCCTTCGCGGGCTGAGACGTATGATGCCCGACCCACATGACCGGAACAACGCCGTCGCGGCGCGCGGTGAAGCTCGCCCCGTCCATCCTGTCGGCCGACTTCGGGCGCCTGGCCGAGGCCGTCCAGGAGGCCGAGCGCGCCGGCGCCGACTGGATCCACGTCGACGTCATGGACGGGCGCTATGTACCCGACCTCACCTTCGGGCCCAAGATGGTTGCGGATCTCCACCGTGCGACACACTTGCCGCTCGACGTCCACCTCATGATCGAGCGGCCTGAGGAGTGGGTCGACCGCTACGCCGAGAGCGGTGCCGCGTACCTGACGATCCACATCGAAACGACGGCCGACGTCCCGCGGACGCTCGCGGCGATACGCGCTCGCGGCGTGCGTCCCGGAGTGACGGCGCATCCCGACACGCCGGTCGATCGCCTCCTGCCGCATCTCGCGCTGGTCGATCTCGCGCTCGTGATGAGCGTCCGCCCGGGGTTCGGCGGGCAGGAGTTCCTCCCCGGGTCGCTCGAGCGGATCGTCGGGGTGCGCCGCGCGCTCGACGAAAAGCGGCTCAGCGCGGAACTCGAGGTGGACGGCGGGATCAAGGAGGGGAACTGTCGCGCGGCACGGGACGCCGGAGCGAGCGTCCTGGTCGCGGGGTCGGCGGTGTTCCTGGACGCGGCGGGGCCGGCGGCGGGGATCCGGCGTTTGCGGGACGCGTTAGCGGCCTAGCTCGTCCAGCCTCTCATCCGTGATCCCGAAGTGGTGGGCCACCTCGTGCATCACCGTCTCGCGCACGATCTTGGCCTGAACGCGCGGTGACGCTGACATCGCCTCGATGGGCTTGCGGAAGATCGAGATGCGGTCGGGGAGCCACGGCTCGTCGCGCCGCTCGGTGAGAGGCACGCCCTCGTACAGGCCCAGGAGGGTCGCTCCGTCGCGCGCCTGCTCCGCGTCCGGCTCGTCGACCACGAGGATCTCGACGTTGCGCATCTTCTCGCGATAGCGCTCCGGCAGCGCGGAGACCGCGCGCGTGACGAGACGCGCGAAGCGCGCGCGGCGCAGATCCGACATGCGCTGACTGTCGCACAGCGTTCGGACCGCGGAGGCCCGGCACCAGTGGAGCGTCGCAGGGAGCGCGAGTGTCACGCGGTCCCCGCGGCTCCGGTCTTGGGGTCGAGGCTGCACCGGCGGCGCACTTTCGCGAGCGCGCGCGATCGAACGCGGCACACGCCCGATTCAGAGAGGCCGACCTTCACCCCGATCTCCTTGAGGGTGAGCCCGCGCCCGTACGAGAGCGCCAGGACGGTCCGCTCGACCGGAGGCAGCGTCGTCAGCTGGCGCGCGACCTCGGGCCAGCGCGGGTCGCGCGGCCCCGGCGCCGCGTGCTTCACCGCCAGCGATGGCTGCGGCTCGAATCCGACGTCGAGGCACTTGTCGAGCGAGATCTCGGTGAAGGGGTTGGGGAGCTCGGCGTTCGCCTCGCGCGCGATCTTGAACGCCTTGCGGGCCGATCGGGTGAGCGGGTCGCGTTCGCGCAGCGCATCCAGGACCTGGCCGCGCACGCGGCGCGCGGCGTACGAGCTGAAGGCGGACCCGCGGTCGTCGCGGTATCGCTGGGCGGCTTGCACCAGGCCGAAGACGCCCCAGGCGATGAGGTCCTCGCGGTCGGCGCCGCGGCAGCGCGGGTCGATCGCGCGCGACGCGACGGCACGCGCGAAATTGAGGTGGGCGATGATGCGGTCCTCGATGGCTGCTGGATCGTCCGTGGTGCCCGCGGCCGGCGGCGTGACGGTGGTGTCCTGTTCAGCCATCGGACCGCGATGGTCGGAGTCGCCCTCCCGGGTGTCAATCCACAGTTGACGCCCCTTATCCACAAGATCGTGGGCGATCCGGCGCGCGTCGCGCGCCGCGCGGCGGCGCTCGCGCGCATCGGCGGGCGCGGGACGGCGGTGACGCGCCTCGGGCTCTCGGACGAAGAGCGCCGCGCCCACGCCCTGGTGGGCGACTGGCTGCGCCGGCTCGGGGCGACCGTCGGGCGGGACGAAGCGGCGAACGTCGTCGGACGCTTCGGCGGCATGGGTGCGTCGGTGGTGATCGGCTCTCATCTCGACTCGGTGACCGAGGGCGGGCGGTACGACGGCGCCCTTGGCGTGGTCGTGGCGGTCGAGGCGATGGACGCGCTCGCTCGAGCGCGTGTCCGGCTGAGGAAGCCCGTGGAGGTCGTCGGCTGGACGGACGAAGAAGGTGTGAGGTTCGGCATCGGCTTGTTCGGCAGCGCGGCCGCCTTCGGGCGGCTGCCGCCCCGCGCCGCCGGCCGCGCGGACCGCGACGGCATCAGCATCCGCGAGGCGCTGCGCGCGATGGGCCTGAGCGGCGACCCGCGCAAGGCACGCATCCGCTCTGGCACGGTGCGCGCGTACATCGAGCCCCACATCGAGCAGGGACCCCGCCTCGCCGACGCGCGCATCCCCCTCGCGGTCGTGAGCTCCATCGTCGGCATCCTTCACGGGCGGGTCACCGTCCGCGGTCGCCAGGACCACGCCGGGACGACCCCGATGGGACAGCGCGCCGATGCCTTCGCCGGGGCCGCCGAGATGGCCCTGGCCCTCGAGCGCGGCGCGGCGGCCCGCGCGGGCGCGGTCGGAACAGTCGGGGAGATCGCGGCGCGCCCGGGCGCGAAGAACGTCGTGCCGGGCGAGTGCACCTTCTCGATCGACGTGCGCGCGCCGGCGCAGCGCACCCTCGACGCGGTCGTGCGTGACCTCAGATCCAGCGTCGCCCGCATCGCGAAGCGCCGCGGGCTCGAGGCGAGCATCGACGTGCTCAACGCGGTCCCGGTCGCGCCGATGGACCGGCGGCTGCGCGCCTTGCTGCGGCGATCGTGCGCGGCCGCGGGCGTCGACGCGCCCGACCTCATCTCGGGAGCGGGGCACGACGCCGAGAACGCGCAGCTCGCGGGCGTGCCGACGGGCATGATCTTCATCCGCTCGCGCGGCGGCAGCCACTCGCCGCGTGAAGACGCCGATCCGCGTGACGCGGCGCGCGCGGCCACCGCGCTCGCGTACGCGATCAGGGAGTTGTGCGCCTAGCATCGGAACGTGGCCGTGTCGGTGATCCTGGGAGCCGCGCGCACCCCCATCGGCGCGTACCTCGGCGGCCTCGCATCCCTGACCGCTCCGCAGCTCGGCGCTGTCGCGATCCGCTGCGCGCTCGAACGGGCGCGCGTCGCGCCCGCGGACGTCGACGAGGTCTTCATGGGCAATGTCATCCAAGCGGGTGTCGGTCAGGCGCCCGCGCGGCAGGCGTCGCTCCTCGCGGGGATACCCGAGAGCGTGCCCTGCACCACCATCAACAAGGTCTGCGGGTCGGGGCTCAAGGCCGTGATGCTGGCGGCGACGCAGATCGCGGCCGGCGAGGCGCGGCTGCTGGTCGCGGGGGGCATGGAGTCCATGTCCAACGCGCCATTCCTGGTCCGCGGTGCCCGGACCGGACTCCGCCTGGGCGAGCACGCGATGGAGGACGCGAACCTCCGCGACGGGCTCGTCGATGCGTACGGGCACGGGCACATGGGCGTGTGCGGCGAAGGCACCGCCGAGGCCTGCGGGCTGACGCGCGAGGACCAGGACGCCTTCGCCCTGCGCTCCTACCAGAAGGCGCTGCGCGCCCAGCGCGAGGGCTGGTCCCGTCCGGAGATCGCGCCCGTCGAGGTGCCGGGGAAGAAAGGAGAGGTCACGGTCGTGGACCGCGACGAGACCCCCCGCGAGACCTCCCTGGAGGCGCTCCGCTCTCTTCGCCCGACCTTCCGCGACGGCGGCACGATCACTGCCGGTAACGCTTCGAAGGTGAATGACGGGGCCGCCGCACTGGTCGTGGCATCGGAGGAGCGCGCTCGCGAGCTCCACGCAGAGCCCCTCGCGCGCATCCTGGGGCAGGCGCAGTTCGCGCGGGCGCCGCAGGACTTCCTGCTCGCGCCGTCGGGCGCCGTGCAGCGCTTGCTCGAGCGGACCGGGTGGAGCGTGAACACGACCGATCTGTTCGAGGTCAACGAGGCCTTCAGCGGCATCGAGGGCGTGCGAAGAGAGCTGGGTATCCCCGAGGAGAAGTTCAACGTGAACGGCGGCGCGGTCGCGCTCGGCCATCCCATCGGCGCGTCCGGCGCGCGCGTCCTCGTCACCCTTCTGTACGCGTTGCGCGCGCGCGGTGGCAAGCGCGGGGTCGCCTCGCTCTGCCTGGGGGGCGGCGAGGCGGTCGCGCTCGCGATCGAGCTGGCGTGATAAAGGTCGAGCGAAGATCCGGCTCCGCCGGTCTGAGCGAGCCCATAAGAGCGAGCGGAGCGAGGGCCGCGAAGCCGGAGCGCGGATCGCCCCGGCCGACGGCCGACCAGCTGGACGTTGGTGTCATCGGCGCAGGGACCATGGGGTCGGGGATCGCGCAGGTGTGCGCGACGGCCGGACTGCAGGTGCTCCTCATCGACGTCGGGCTCGAGCAGCTTCAGCGCGGACAGGCAGCCATCGCCGCGTCGCTCGCGAAGCTCGAGGCGAAGGGCACGCTCCCGCGCGGTGCCACTGAGATCGCGGCGAAGGTGCGCACCTCCACCGACATGGCCGACCTCGCGCGCGTCAGCATCGTCATCGAGGCCGCGTACGAGGACGTCGCCGTCAAGGAAGGGATCTACAAGCGTCTCGACCTGATCTGCCGGCCCGATGCCGTACTCGCATCGAACACATCGTCGATCTCCATCACGCGCCTCGGAGCGGCGACGAAGCGACCGGACAAGGTCGTGGGGATGCACTTCATGAATCCCGTCCCGCTCATGACGCTCGTCGAGGTCGTGCGCGGCCTGGCCACATCGGATGAGACCGTCGCGCGGGTCAACGAGCTCGCGCAGCGCCTCGGCAAGACCGTGGTCGCGTCGCAGGACGCGCCGGGCTTCATCGCCAACCGGGTGCTCATGCCCATGATCAACGAGGCGATCTTCACTCTCGAGGAGGGCGTCGGGACGGCCGAGGGCATCGATACCGTCATGCGCCTGGGCATGGGGCACCCGCTCGGCCCTCTCGCGCTCGCGGATCTCATCGGTCTCGACGTGTGCCTTGCGATCCTCGAGGTGCTGCAGCGCGACATGGGCGACGACAAGTACCGGGCCGCGCCGCTCCTCCGCCGGTACGTTGCGGCGGGCTGGCTCGGGCGCAAGGCCAAGCGCGGCTTCTACACGTATGAATGACCCGCGAGCAGCCGAATGACGACGGCCACAGCACCGGCCGCGCTCGCTGCCTTCGACCTTTCCCTCAGCGAGGACCAGCTCCTCGTCCAGAAGACCGCACGCGACTGGGCGCAGGAGCGCTTGCTCCCGCTCGCGGCCGAGATCGACGAGAAGGGCGCCGTGCCGCGCGAGCTCGTGAAGGAGATGGCCGAGCTCGGCTTCATGGGCATCGACGTCCCGGAGCGCTGGGGCGGGGCGGGCTCGGACGCCGTCTCGTACGTGCTGGTGATGGAAGAGGTCAACCGCGCGTGCGCGTCTACGGGCGTGATCCTCGGCTCGCATGTATCCCTCGCGTGCGCCCCGCTCCTGCGCTACGGGACCGACGCGCAGAAGGAGCGCTTCCTCGCGCCGCTCGCGCGCGGCGAGAAGCTCGGGTGCTTCGCGCTCTCGGAGCCGGCGTCGGGCAGCGACGCCGCGGCCATGCGGACCTCGGCGCGCCGGCAGGGCGACGCCTGGATCCTCAACGGGACGAAGAACTTCATCACGAACGGCGCGTTCGCGGACGTGGCCATCGTCTTCGCGCAGGCGGACGCGGCCAAGAAGCACCACGGCATCGTCGCGTTCGTCGTGGAGAAGGGCGCGGCCGGGTTCACCGTGGGCAAGCTCGAGAAGAAGCTCGGGATCCGCGGCAGCGACACGGCGCAACTGCACTTCGCCGACTGCCGCGTCCCCGACGCGCAGCGCCTGGGTGCCGAGGGTGAAGGATTCAAGGTCGCGCTCGCGAGCCTCGACGGCGGCCGCGTCGGCATCGCCGCGCAGGCGGTCGGCATCGCGCGCGCCTGCCTCGAGGATTCGCTCGCGTACGCGAAGGAGCGGCAGGCCTTCGGCAAGCCCATCGCCGAGCTTCAGGCCATCCAGGCCAAGCTCGCGGACATGGCGACCGAGGTCGACGCGGCGCGCCTTCTGGTGTGGCGGGCCGCAGCGCTCCGCGACCGCGGCGAGACGTACGGGCCCGAGGCCGCGATGGCCAAGCTGTTCGCCTCCGACGTCGCCGTGCGCGCGGCGCGCGAGTGCGTGCAGATCTTCGGCGGCTACGGCTACCTGCGGGACTTCCCGGCGGAGCGGCACTACCGCGACGCCAAGATCACCGAGATCTACGAAGGCACGAGCGAGATCATGCAGCTCGTGATCGCGGAGGACATGCTGGGCGAGCCGGATCAGTGATCGCGCCCACCTCGGGCGCCGGCGCGATCGTCCTCGCCGTCCTCGCCCTTCTCGGCTTCGGCGCCTTCAGCTGGCGGGCGTACCAGCTCTATCGCTACCTGCGCCTGGGGCGCGACGAGGATCGGACCGCGCGCCCCTGGCGCCGCCTTCGCGACGAGCTGGTCGTCTACCTGGGCCAGCGCAAGCTGCTCAAGCGCCCGTACTACGTCCGCGGCGCCGCGCATGCGCTCATCTTCTGGGGCTTCCTCGTCATCACGTACGGAACGCTCGACCTCCTGCTGTCGGGGATCTTCGGGCTGCGCATGCCCGGTGCCGAGACGGGGGTCTACGTCTGGACGGTCGACGTGTTCGCCGCCGCGGTCCTCGCCGCCATCCTTCTCGCGCTCTACCGCCGCGCGGTGACCCGGCCGCCGCGCATGCACATCGCGCTCGACGGCTACGTGATCCTCGGGCTGATCGCCGTGCTCATGGTCTCGCTCCTGGTGTTCGAGAACGCGGGCGTCGCCGCCGGGGTCCTCCTGGCCGGCCAGACCCCGCCGCCTCTGGCGACGCTGCTGCCGGTCCCCTACGGGGGCGGGTCTGCGTACCTCGTGTTCGCGGGCGCGTGGTGGCTGCATGTCGTGACCGTCCTCGCGTTCGCGGCGTACCTGCCGCAGAGCAAGCACCTCCACATCGTCACGACGCTGCCCAACGTCTTCTTCCGCTCGCAGCGGCCGCGCGGCGCGCTCGACCTCATCACCGGCATCGAGGACCGCGAGACCTTCGGAGCCGGATCGGTGCGGGATCTCTCCTGGAAGCAGCTGCTGGATGGCTACACCTGCACCGAGTGTGGCCGCTGCTCGGACCAGTGCCCCGCGCTCGCGACGGGAAAGCCGCTCGACCCGCAGCGCATCGTCCTCGACATCCGCGACCAGCTGCTGCGCGAGGGGTCGCGACTCGCGGCGCACTCCGACGACCGCGGCACGCCGCCCGCGCGGTGGACGCAGACCAAGCCGGAGGAGCTGTGGGCGTGCACGACGTGTGTCGCCTGCGTCGAAGCCTGCCCGGTCACGATCGAGCATGTCGACAAGATCGTCGACATGCGCCGCTGGCTCACGATGAACGAGGGCGACGTGCCGCCCGAGGCGCAGCGCGCGCTGACGAACATCGAACGCGCGGGCAACCCGTGGGGCGAGGCGGCCGACACGCGGGCCGACTGGGCCGCGGGCCTCGACGTTCCCACGTTCGCCGAGAAGCCCGACGCCGAGTGGCTGTACTTCGTGGGCTGCGCCGCGTCGTTCGACCGCCGCAACCAGAAGGTCGCGCGCGCTCTCGTGCAGGTGCTCCGCGCGGCCAACGTGTCGTTCGCCGTCCTCGGCCGTGAGGAAACGTGCAACGGCGACCCCGCGCGGCGCATCGGCAACGAGTACCTGTGGCAGACCCAGGCGCAGCGGAACATCGGATCCTTCGACAAGTACGGTGTCAAGAAGGTCATCGCCTCGTGCCCGCACTGCTTCAACACCATCGCGAACGAGTACCCGCAGCTGGGCGGCGCGTACGAGGTCGTCCACGCGAGCCAGCTCGTGGAGCGGCTCCTCGCGGAGGGCACGCTCACGCTGCGAGACGGCGCCGCCAGGCAGCTCGTCGCGTACCACGATCCCTGCTACCTGGGCCGCCACAATGGGGTGTACGACGCGCCGCGGGCGGTCCTCGACGCCGTCCCCGGCGTGAAGCGCGTCGAGATCGCCCCGCACCACCGCGAGCGCGGCTTCTGCTGCGGGGCGGGTGGCGGTCGGATGTGGATGGAAGAGAAGGTGGGGCAGCGGGTGAACCACCGCCGCGTCGAGCAGATCCTCGCGCTGGACGCGAAGGCCGAGAAGGTGGCCTCGGGTTGCCCCTTCTGCCTGATCATGCTCGACGAAGGTGTCGGGGCGAAGGGCGTGCAGGACCAGGTGACGCCGGTGGACGTCATCGAGCTGGTGGCATCGAGCATCCGTCGTCCCCCGGGCGCGCAGACCGAGGCGCGAAGCGACGAGGTCGAGCACCTGGGTCCGAAGCGAGGGGTCCCCCCGAGCGAGGATCCAATAGAGTCGTGAAGATCC
>JACPOT010000032.1 GCA_016191385.1 Chloroflexota bacterium
AGGCCGAGGCTGACGCCGAGGGCGACGAGCGCACCGGCGCCAAGATGCTGCGGCGCGCGCTCGAGGAGCCGCTCCGCCAGCTCGCCGCGAACGCGGGCCTCGACGGATCCGTGATCATCGACGGCGTCCGCCGCGCCCAGACGGAGCACAAGTCGACCAACTGGGGCTACGAGCTCATCGGCAACCGCTACGTGGACCTGTTCGAGGCCGGCATCATCGACCCCCTCAAGGTCGTGCGCTCGGCCCTCGAGAACGCCGCATCGGTCGCGTCGATGATCCTCACGACGGAGGCCCTCATCACCGACATCCCTGAGAAGGAAAAGGCCCCTGCCATGCCCGGTGGCGGCGGGATGGACTACTAGCCCTCGCACCGCGCTTCGCGAGAGGAGCCCCGCCGAAAGGCGGGGCTCCTTCGTCATTTGGGGGGGCGTCTTGCCAAGCGAGCGAGCCCGTGGCACAAATGCGCCTGAAAGGGAGGGACCTTTGAACGCACTCTTCACTTCGACGGGTTTCCTTCGCTATGGCGGGGCGGTCCTGCTGCTCGTCGGGATCGTCGGTGTCCTCGGCGTCTTCAACAATTTCTCGTTCTTCTCGCTCGACACCGGTGAGAACTACGCGCACCTCGCGCTGGGCATCGTCGGCATGGCGGTGGGGTTCGGCATCAGCAACGTCAGCCTCCACCGGCTGCTCACGTGGGTCCTGTTCATCACCGCGCTCTTCTTCACCGTCATCGGATTCTTCCTCCCGGACGGCGGCGCGCTCTCGAACGGGGCCTTCGCGAGCCCGAACTTCTACGGCCTCGCGAACCTCGAGAACCCGGCGGATAGCATCCTTCACCTGGTGGTGGCCGCATGGGCCGGGCTCGCGATCTACATGGAGCGGAAGGCGCCCATGATGGCTGCGAAGCCGATGGGAACGATGCGCTAGCCGCGCGATCATTCGCACGCACGAGAGGGGCCGGGAGACCGGCCCCTTCTCTATTGGGCCGGCGCGAGCCTCGATTGCATGACGATGGGTCCCTGGCGCTTGCCGCTCGTCGACGTCTCGACCGTCACGACGCAGCGGTCGAAGCCCGCGATGTCGAGGCCCACCGCGACGATCGGCAGATCGGCGCCATCGGGGCGGAAGCTCGCGCCGCGCGCCCACCCGCCGTCCGCGGAGATCATCCACAGCGTGTAGACCTGCCCCGCCGGCAGGTCGCGCAGGTCGTGGAAGAGGACCGCGCGCAGCCGCATCACCGCGGTGGCGTCGACGCCGATGAGCAGGACGACCGCGGCCGCGAGGGCAGCCACGCGCAGGTCCGGTAGGCGCAAGCGCGAGAAGAACGGGACCACGGCGACGCGCGGAGCGGCGTCCGCGCGCGCGGCCAGGAGGATGCGGTCCTTGAGCCGGTCCGGCGGCTCGCGGAGGGGAAGCGCCTCCGCGACGACGGAGATGTCCGCGGGGTCGAGCTCGTCGTTCATCGCGCCAGCTCCAGCACGCGGCGCATCTTCTGAAGGCCGATGCGCATCCGCCCCTTCACCGTCCCCAGCGGGACGCCCATGAGGCCGGCGAGCTCCGACTGCGTGTAGCCGCCGAAATAGGCGAGTTCGATCGTGCGGCGCTGCGCCTCGGGCAGCGTTGCGAGGACCGCGCGGACCGTTCCACCCTCGACATTCCGCGCGGCCTCCTCGGCCGTGTCGGTGTCCGCGGCGGTCTCGCCAGCGGCCTCGAGCGGCGCCGGGCGGAACGCGGTCTTGCGCCGAAGGATATCGACGGCGCGGTGGTGGACGATCGAAAGCAGCCAGCTGCGGGCGTTGCCGCGCTCACGCTTGAAGGTGCCGGCGCCACGCCAGGCCGAGAGGAAGGCGTCCTGGACCACGTCCTCGGCGCCCTCGGGCTCGCCGAGGATGCGGTAGGCGAGCGTGTACGCGATGCGGCCGTAGCGGTCGTAGAGGTCGCTGAGGGCGGACAGATCCCGTCCCGCCAGCGCCTCAACGAGGTCATGGTCTTCCCGCTCGCCCACCACTAGAGGCTACGGAGGGGGGACTTCATTGGATGAAAAGGGGCCTCGAGGAGGCAAAAAGCGACCCGAGCGATCTGCTTCCGTTTCCGACCGCTGCTCGCGAAGCCAGCGATCGGGTCGTGGAGCCGGTCCTCGATCTCCATCTCGGACCGCCTTTGATGCTATCTCCGGTTGCGCTCCCGGGACCTGGCCTTTGATCGGATCTCCGGCCTTGCCGATCCCTTCAGCAGACCCCTCGGGTCAGGGCGAACCTTACGGTCGGCCACAGACCTCGCCAAGCCTCTTTTCCACGATCAGATGCCTCGCGGACGCGATCCTGTCCACCGATCCTGCGGGTCGTCCACATCGATCCCACTCGATCGTGGAGATCTCATCCGCTCATACCATCGACACGTGTCCGATCCGCTCCTCGACCCGCTCAATCCCGAGCAATTGCGGGCGGTCACGCATCCCGGCGGGCCGCTCCTCATCCTCGCGGGCGCGGGCTCGGGCAAGACGCGGGTCCTGACGCACCGCATCGCCTACCTCATACGTGACCAGGGCGTCGCCGCTCGCGCGATCCTCGCTGTCACGTTCACGAACAAGGCCGCGCGCGAGATGCGCGAGCGTCTCGAGCGCCTCGTCCCCGCCGCCGCCCTCGGCGAGCTCACGGTCGGCACGTTCCACGCCTTCTGCGCGCGCCTGCTGCGTCGGCACGCGCGGGCCGTGGGGCTCGAACCGGGCTTCGCCATTTACGACGAGGCCGACCAGCGCGCGCTCCTCCGGCAGGCGCTCGAGGAGGCCGGCTTCGGCGACCGCCTCGTACCGCCCGGCGCGATCGCCGCGTCGATCTCCAACGCCAAGAACGAGCTCCAGGGCGCGGCCGACCTCAGCGCCGGCGCGAAGGGCCAGCTGGAGCGGGTCACGGCCATCGTCTGGCCCCGCTACGAGGCGCTCCTCCGGGAGAACAACGCGGTCGATTTCGACGACCTGCTGCTCCTGGCGGTGCGCCTCTTCGAGACCAACGACGACGCGCTCAACTCCTGGCAGGATCGCTTCGACCACATCCTGGTCGACGAGTACCAGGACACCAACCGCGCGCAGTACTCGCTGCTGCGCTACCTGACGGGCGGGAAGCAGGACCTGGCCGTCGTGGGCGACGACGACCAGTCCGTCTTCTCGTGGCGCGGCGCGGACGTGCGCAACATCCTCGATTTCGAGCGCGACTACCCGACCGCGACGGTCGTGAAGCTCGAGCAGAACTACCGCAGCACGCAGCGCATCCTCGACGCCGCGCACTCCGTCGTCCGCAACAACGTGGCGCGCAAGGAGAAGCGCCTCTGGACCGACCGGAGCGGCGGCGCCGATGTCGTGGTCCTCGAGGCCTACGACGGCCGCCACGAGGCGGAGCTGATCGCGCGGGAGATCGAACGGCTGCGGCGGGAGGGCGAGGCCACGGCGCCGCGCGACATCGCGATCCTCTACCGGACGAACGCTCAGTCGCGCGCCATCGAGGACGTCTTCCGCGAGTTCGGGCTGGCCTATCAGGTCGTGGGCGGGGTCTCGTTCTACGAGCGGCGGGAGGTCAAGGACGTCCTGGCCTACCTCCGCCTCCTGCGCAACCCCAAGGACAGCGTCGCGGTCGCGCGCGTGATCAACGTCCCGCCACGCGGCATCGGGGCCAAGACCCAGGCCGCGCTGCGCGACCCGGTGGCCGCGGCCGCCCTTCCGCAGCGCCAGCGGAGCGCGATCGCCGACTTCGAGCGCATCGTCGCGAGCGTCCGCTCGGACCTCGAGGCGCACGACCTGCCGGAGATCGTCGACATCGTCCTCGCGCGCTCCGGCTACGCGGCGTACGTGAAGGACGGAACCGAGGAGGGGGAAGAGCGCCTGGCCAACGTCCTCGAGCTCCGCAGCATCGCCGAGGAGTTCGTGCGCCTGCCGCGCGACGAGCAGCTGCCCGCGTTCCTCGAGGAGGTCGCGCTCGTCTCCGACCAGGACCAGTACGAGGAGCAGAAGCCGGCCGCGACCCTCATCACGCTGCACGCGGTCAAGGGCCTCGAGTTCCCGATCGTGTTCCTCAGCGGCATGGAGGAGGGCGTCTTCCCGCACGCGCGGTCGCTCGACGAGGAGAAGCAGCTCGAGGAGGAGCGCCGGCTCTGCTACGTGGGGATCACGCGCGCGATGAACCGGTGCTATCTGTCATGGGCCCGACAGCGGACGCTGTTCGGGCGCACCGCGTCGAACCCGCCGTCGCGCTTCCTGCGCGAGCTCCCGACAGAGGGCGTCGAGCGCCGCGCGGGCACGGAAGCCGAAGAGCGCGACACGTGGGCGGAGTACGACGACGCCGATGCGCGCATGCGCTACCAGGAGCGCCGCGCCGCTCGCCGCGACGAGGCGCTCGCGGTCCTGCCGTCGGCGTGGGGTGGAGGGCGCAGCGGCAACGGCTCTCCCGCGCGCGAGCGCGCGCCCGTGACCACGCGCTTCCGCGCCGGCCAGAAGGTGATGCACCCCACGTTCGGCGAGGGCATCGTCGTGTCCAGCGCGGCGCAGGCGGATGATGAAGAGGTGACCGTGGCGTTCCCCGGCAAGGGCGTGAAGAAGCTCATGGCCGCGTTCGCGCGGCTCGAGGTGAGGTGAGGCGATGAACGAGATCCAGAAGTACCTGGCCGAGGAGCACCTCGCGGACTTCCGCGACGGCCTCATCACGCGGCGCGAGCTGCTGCGACGGGTCACGCTCATCACCGGCAGCGCGGCGGCGGCGACCGGGTTCCTCGTCGCATGCGGCCTGGGGCCGCAGGGGAGCGCCATCACGCCCGCGCCGCCTGCGCCCGTGACGCCGCCACCGACGGGCGGCGGAACGCCCTCGCCGGTCCGGCCGGACATCGCGTACGCGACGCCTCCGGCGCAGGCGACCACAGATGGCGTCACCGTGCGCGAGGACGACGAGCGCATCGACGCCGGACCGCTGACCATCAAGGGTCCCGGCGGCGCGGACCTCATCGCCTACCAGGCCGCTCCCAAGCTGCGGGGCGTCCAGCTCCCGGGCGTCCTCGTCATCCACGAGAACCGCGGCTTGGTCCCCCACATCAAGGACGTCACGCGGCGGTTCGCGACGGCCGGCTTCTTCGCGGCGGCCATCGACCTCGTCTCGCGCGAGGGCGGCGCCGACAAGCTCACGGACCAGGGCGCGTACAACGCGGCGCTGGGACGCCGGCCGGTCGGGGAGATGGTCGCCGACCTCTCGGCGGCCCTCGACTTCCTCCGCGGCCAGCCGCTGGTCAACAAGGCACGCATCGGGGTGACCGGGTACTGCTTCGGCGGCGGGATGACGTGGAGCGTCGTGAACTCGGGCGCGGCGGTGCAGGCGGCGGTGCCCTTCTATGGACCGGCGCCGGCTGACGTGAGCGGGATCGGATCCACGCGGGCCGCCGTGCTCGCGGTGTACGCGTCGGACGACGCGCGCGTCACCGCCGGACGCGACGCCATCGAGCCGCAGCTCAAGAAAGCCGGCGTCCCGTACCGCATCGAGGTGTATCCGGGCACCGGGCACGGCTTCCACAACGACACGGGCGCCCGGTACAACCCGGAGCAGGCGCGGCGGGCGTGGGTCGACACCATCGACTGGTTCAAGAGGTACATCGGCTGAGCGAACAGATCCAGCGGCGCGCGGCGGAGCTGCGCGGCGCGATCGAGAAGGCCAACTACGAGTACCACGTCCTCGACAGCCCGGCGATCGGCGACGAGCAGTACGACGGCATGCTCCACGAGCTCACCGTCCTCGAGCAAAGGCATCCCGAGATCGTCACTCCCGAGTCGCCGACGCAGCGGGTCGGCGCGCCACCCTCCGAGCGCTTCAAGCCGGTCCGTCACGCCGCGCCGATGCTCTCGCTGGCGAACGCGTTCGGCGAAGACGAGCTGCGCGCGTTCGACCAGCGCGTCGGCAAGGCGCTCGGCCGCACCGTGGTCGAGTACGTCTGTGAGCTCAAGATCGACGGTCTCGCGGTGAACCTCACCTATGCCGATGGGAAGCTGACGCAGGGAGCGACACGAGGTGACGGCGTCACCGGCGAGGACGTGACCGCGAACCTGCGGACGATCCGCTCGGTCCCTCTGACGCTGCGCGAGCGCGACAAGGGCCGCATCGACGTGCGGGGCGAGGTGTACCTGCCTCGGGCGTCGTTCGAGGCGACGAACCGCGAGCGGATCGAACGAGAAGAGCCGCCGTTCGCGAACCCGCGCAACGCGGCCGCGGGCGCGGTGCGCCAGATGGACCCGCGCAAGACCGCCGAGCGCGACCTCGCGATCTTCGTCTACAGCGCCGCGGGCCTCGAGGTCGACAGCCAGCACCTCCTCCTGATGCGATTGCGCGACCTCGGGTTCCGCGTGAACCCGATGTGGAAGCTGGTGCGCGGCGTCGACGAGGTGATCGCGCGCATCGCCGAGCTGCGCGACAAGCGTCAGAGCCTCGGCTACGGCACCGACGGCGTCGTCGTGAAGGTCGACGCGATCGCGGACCAGGAGCGCTTGGGCTACGTGGCACGCAGCCCGCGCTGGGCCGTGGCGTACAAGTTCCCCGCCGAGCAGGCCACGACGGTGGTCGAGGACATCAAGACGTACGTTGGCCGGACCGGGGTGCTCACCCCCGTGGCGTGGCTGGCGCCCGTCCAGATCGGCGGCACGACGGTCCGCCGCGCAACGCTGCACAACCTGGACGAAGTGCGCCGGCTCGACGTGCGCGTCGGCGACCGCGTCATCGTCCAGCGCGCCGGCGACGTCATCCCCGAGGTCGTGCGCGCCGAGCCGCGGACGGCGGATCTGCCCGAGTGGGACATGCCCAAGAGCTGTCCCGAGTGCGGGCAGCCCGTCGAGCACCGCGAGGGCGAGGTCGCCTACCGCTGCGCCAACCCGACCTGTCCCGCCAAGCAGGGACAGCGGCTCGGCCACTTCGTCGGGCGCGGCGGCATGGACATCGAGGGCGCCGGGTGGGCCTTCCTCGCGCAGGTCCAGGAGCGGGGCCTGGTGAGCGATCCCGCGGACATCTTCGATCTCACCATGGATCAGCTCACCGCGCTCGATCGCTACGCGGAGAAGAGCGCGGCCAACCTGTTCCAGCGGATCCAGGACGCGAAGGAGCGACCGCTCGAGCGGATCGTTTACGCCCTCGGGATCCCGCAGGTCGGCGAGACCACGTCGCTGGACCTCGCGCGGTGGCTCGCGGCGGAGCTGGGTCCGAGCGCCGATCTGGCCGCGGTCATGGGTCGCCTGCGCCGCGCGACCGCCGAGGAGCTGCAGGACATCGACGGCGTCGGGCCGGTGGTCGCGCAGTCCATCACGACGTGGATCGCGGATCCCGAAGAGCAGGCCTTCCTCGACAAGCTGGTGAAGGCCGGCGTTCGCCCGGTCATGCCGGAGCGGCGCGAGATCCCCGCAGCCAGTCCCTTTGCGGGAAAGACGGTGGTGTTCACCGGGACGCTCGAGCGGCGGTCGCGCGAGGAGGCCGAGGCGCTGGTGCGCGAGCTCGGCGGGAAGACATCGGGATCGGTGAGCCGCAAGACCTCGTTGGTGGTCGCCGGACCTGCCGCGGGGTCCAAGCTCGAGAAGGCCAAGGAGCTCGGCGTGGACGTCATCGACGAGGACGCCTTCGACGCGCAGGTCCGCGCGGCGGGGCGCTCCTAGACC
>JACPOT010000027.1 GCA_016191385.1 Chloroflexota bacterium
CGTCGTCGGAGAGGGCGCTCATCGCCGCCTCGTGCGTGTTGACGCGCTCGACGACCTTGGCCAGCTTACGGATCTCCGCCTCGTTGGAGTCGAACACGCGCCCGATCCGGGTCAGCAGGGTCACGGCGAGACGGCCGCTAGGGAACTCGGAGCGGGAGCTGCAACCCCGGTGGATCGAACAGCTGGCCGACCGATTCGCCTTCGTGTACCCGCCGGATCGCCTCGGCGAAGAGCGGCGCCACTGAGATCACGCGGATCTTGCCGAGGGCCCGGTGCGAAGGCCGGAGCGGCACGGTGTCCGTCGTAATGAGCTCGCGGATGCCGAGGGAGCAGATGCGGTCCGCGGCGTCGAGCGAGAGGGTGGCATGAGTGCAGGCGACGAAGATCTCACGCACGCCGTGGGCCTGGAGGACCCGGATCGTGTTCACGATCGTGGTCCCGGTGTCGATCTCGTCGTCGATCACGATCGCGCGCTTGTGCGCGATGTCGCCGATGATCCCGACGATCTCGCTGCGCCCGCTGTTGTCGCGGTGCGTCTTCTGCATGAAGACGAGGGGGATCTTGAGCCGCTCGGCCAGCCGGCGGGCCTGGTTGGCGAAGCCGAGGTCCGGGACGACCAGGGCCACCTCGTCCGGGCTGTCCGCCACGATGGAGGCGAGATCGCTGACCAGGAGGTTCGCGGCCGAGAGTTCGTCGCCGGGGATGCTGAAGAACCCCTGGATCTGCATCTGGTGCATGTCCATGGTCAGGAAGCGGTCCGCCCCGGCGACCCCGACGAGGTCGGCCAGGAGGCGCGCCGTGATGGGCACCCGCGGCTGGTCCTTCTTGTCGCTGCGGCCGTAGGCGTAGAAGGGCATCACCGCCGTGATGCGCCCGGCCGACGCCCGGCGGAACGCGTCGATCATGATCAGGAGCTCCATGATCGCGTCGCTCACGGAGGGATTCGCCACGAGCGACTGGACGACAAAGACGTCGTGCTCGCGGACGTTCTCCAGCACCTTCACGAAGATGTTGTCGTTCGGGAACTTCGTGACCTCGACCTGGCCGAGGGGGATCTCAAGGTGCTGGCAGATGTCGCGAGCGAACTGGGTATGGGAGTTGCCCGTGTAGACGGACAGGCCCCGGAACACGAAGAAAGCATAGCGCCCTAACCTCTTGTGGATGCTGGATCGATCCGGTCATCGCGCGCGTTGGATCGCGGCTGGCGCGTTCCTCATGGGCTGGGCGCTCTCGCTCATGTTCGACTGGGGCGGCGGCCTCGGGAACCTGCTCCTGATCCTCGGGGTGGTGACCCTTCTCTACGAGCTGCTGGCGGTGGATCGGGCCTAGATCCGGCTGCTCTCCCGCCTCACGCGCGCGCCGGAGAGGAAAGCGCCGCGATCGAGGGCGGCCTCGCGGATCATCGCCTCGGTCCGGTCCAGCGGCCCGATCTTCCCATGCGTATCGGATCCGACCGAGAACAGCGCTCCGCGCTCGCGGGCCCGGACGAGGAACTCGCGATGCGGCACGCGATACGACTCGTTCAGCTCGATGGCCACACGCGAGCGCACGCACATCTCGATGAACCGCTCCTGCCACTCGGCCGGCAGCATCTCCTCCGGATCCCCCAGCGCGACGAGGGGCAGGAAGGTGGGATGGCCGACGATGTCCATCCCGACCTCGTCGATCCCGTGCCGGACGGCCTCGAGCATCGACTCCAGGATCTTGCGGCGCAGGTCCGGCGACGCGTAGAGATCCCTCTGCGCGAACGGCGCGGCCCGGTCGCCCTTGAGATATCGGCCGGCCTCATCGAAGGCGACGCGCTTTCCGTCGATCGTGAGCTGATGCACCGCGCCGATGAGGTAGTGCAGCGACGCGCGCGTCGCGGCCCGCAGGGGCGGCATCACGCCGAGGTCGAACTCGAGCCCGACCCGCAGACCCAGCCGCGCCGCGTCATCGATGTAGCGCAGGACGTCGTCCTCGCCGCGCATCTTGTCGCGCCAGGGGTAGTGGTCCGAGACGCCGTGCGGGCGGATGGCCACGCTGCGCGCGCGGTCCTCCAGCGAGACGCGTCCGTCGCTGCGGTCGGTGTGGATGTGGTGGTCGAACAGCGCCGTCACGACTGCGGCTCGGGGTGTCCTGCCCAGGCGGCCTCGACCATCGTCCAGAGCACACCCGACACGAGCGTGTGGCCGCCCAAAAGGAGCGGATAACCTGCCTCGCGCGCGGCCGCGGTGAAGTCGCGGAGCGGACCGGGCCCGAGGTCCTCGGCATGGAACAGGTCCGACGCGAAACGCTCCGCCGCCGTCGGACGCCAGCCGAGATGCGCGAAGAGGACCCGGGTGTCGAACAGCAGCCCGTCGCCGAGCTGGCCGAGCTCAGCGAAGAACTCCTTCGGGCCGGTCCGCTCGTACAGGAAGCCGAGCGCGGTGCGCGCGCTTCCCATGGTGTCGCGGCCCGCGGCCTGCATCCCCCGCTCCTCGGCCAGCATCCGCACGCGGCAGGCGGTCTGCGACTCGAGATACGTCCACACCGGCGCGCCCACGCGTCCCGCGACGACGAGCTCACGCTCGGGCGTCGTGACGACCCGCATCAGCGCGTCGATGCGCGAGCCGAGCTCGCGCTCCCACACGCCGAGGGCCGCGAGCTCCGGCGGGCACGCCGGGTGGCGCCGCAGGACGGTCGCGTCGGCGGGCGTGTCGACGTCGAGCAGCGTGGCCGACGACCTCTCCAGCTGGCGCGACGGCAGCCCGGCCTGCTGGTGCAACAGCCGGGGCAAGGGGTTGTCCGCGGGCGGGAGGGCGATGGCGCCGAGCGCGGACGTCGGCGTGAAGGCGACGAGGTCCGCGGAGTAGTAGTTGTTCGAGAGCACGAGGGCCTGCGCGCTCTCGAGCTCGGTGCGGATCGCGCGGAGCTGATCCTCGCCGAGCAGCGCGCCGGCGCCGGCGCCGATGGCGCAGACGCGATCGAGCTTGCGCGCGCCGACCACGCGAGCGAGCTCCGTCCCGTAGTGGAAGGGCACGCCCTCGGCGCGGTCCACCGTCGCCCCGGCGACGCCGAACCGCGCCGCGGCTTGCTCATCGCGCGTGACCGCGACGACCGGATCGAACCCCGCTTCGCAGGCGCGTTCGATGACAACGCCGCCGATGGCGATACGTACCTCATCGAGCTGACGCTCGACCTTGCTGTCGCCGCCACGTCCGAAGAAGACGACGAAGCCCGTCACCGGGCCATTAGATCAGGGGCGTGTGCGAGTGGGCAGGAAGATGATCACGCCAGGTGTATCTCGTCCGATGATGAGGATGCTCTCGGGGCTCGGAGCGGGTGTTTCGCGCTCTACTAGGAACTGAAGGCCGGGACCCCCACCTGGGACCGGCGTCGCGTACGGCTCGCCCATGAAGCGGTCCGTGACCGCGCTGGGGCGCAACGCGACGAACACGAGCACCGCTGCCAGAAGCAGGGCGCCCGCGATCTCTTCGGGGGCCAGGTGGGAGAGGCGTTCCACGCATCACATAACGCCGGACGCCCTGGAAGGTTCCGGCCTCCGCATCTCCAGACGTAACAGCAGGGCCAGCAGCAGCGCGGAGAGAGCGAGCGCCGCCGCCGTTCGCAGGTCCGCTGAGCCGAGCGAGCGCACGACCGCCAGCCACTGCGGGTCCGACCACACGAGCAGGCGAGCCGAGTCGAAGTTCACGTTCGTCGGGAACGTGTCCCAGCCGGTCGGGTCGTCCTTCGGCGCGTCGGCTTCCGCCAGGTCGAGGGTCGAACGGCCGCAGTTGGTCGGCGCATCTTGGTTCGGGAGGGGTCCGCACGTGGGTATCCCTCCGAGCCCACACGCTCAAAGGGTGTTGTAGTTGCAAAACGTCGAAGCCGTAGTCGGTCACGCTGTTGTTCTTCGGTGTCAACTGGATGAAGAGGATTCGACTCCGGCGCCCATCAAGGGGTCCCGGCTCTTGGCCGAAGCCTGAGGACGCTCCAGACGCGCCCGAGAGCCGGGTCGGTGATCGGAGCGTGGATCATGTAGATCGAGCCATCTCGGCCCACAGTCAACCCACGCACTGCGCCGAGGTCGGAGGCGACCACGACCGGAGGCGCGCTAATGGCAGTGCCCGAATAGCGGACGAGCTTGCCATTCGAAGCGCCTGCGACGAGCAGGTCGCCGCGCGCGTCGATCGCGAGTCCTCCGATGGAGAAGGCGTTCGAGATCGTCGTGAGGGTACCCGTTGCGTCGATACGCGCGATCCACTCGGCTCCGACGCGCTGCGCCACGTACACATTGCCCGAGCTATCGACAGCGACCAGGCCGGGGCTGCAGATCGAGGTCGCCGTCGCTCTGCCGTTCTGGGGAATTCCGCACCTGCCGTCACCGGCGTATGTGCTTATCACACCCTCTTTCACCACACGTAGCCGCGAGTCGGCCTGCTCCGCTATGTAGAGGGCTCCCTGTTTCCAGGATCCCAGTCCCCATGGAGCCTGGATCACGGCATCGAGCGCGGGCCCGCCGTCACCATTGACGCCCTGTCTAAGAGGGTTACCCCCGGCGATGCGGACGAGTCGTCCGGAAGTCAGGCTGAAGACGCCCGTCATGCTCGGATCTCGGTCCGAGACCAGGCTCAACTTCAGCGTGTCCTGGTAGGCCAATCCCAGAATGCCCGTGCCGCGCTGGGTCGCGGAGCCGGGAACCGGCTCGGTGCCGCCGCCGCCCAGAGGTGCGGCCGTGATGCGGGAGCTCACTTCGGAGGGGCTGGCGCCGAGCTGCATCTCGGCGACAAGCACTCGATCGTCACTTACAGCGATGTCGACCGGCTGCCATTCCAGAGCGAAGAGCTGGGCCCGCTCATAGCTCGCGGTAGGGACAGCGGATCCAGAAGTCGCTGGGACCGAGGATCCGAAACTTGGGGTGGGAAGCGTTTCGGGGCGCGCAGCGATCGCGGACGCCGGAGGCGGAGTCGACGAAGCGCCGGCCGATCCGACGGGCGCGCCGCCGCACGACGCAAGCAGTCCCAAACAGATCAACGCGCCCAGCCATCGGCATGCGATCTGGCGGCGTGTCATCACGTCACCTGGAGCATGTACAGAGCCATGTCGGACGACGGGTCGGACTGATCCTGATCGACTGTGGGCCGGCATGAGTCACACGTCCCACTGACGCAGATCGGGTTGATCGCGTACTGCCAGTGCTGCAGAGGCAGTCCTGAAAAGCCTTGGGCCGAGCTCCAACCTGGAGGCGGGGCGTTGTTGCACCAGGGGCAGTTGGTCTTCGACGCGCTCGGCTGCGTCGACCAGAGCCCGTAGCACTTGTGCTGCGCGTCGGCGTTGTAGCCCTTCAGCATGTTCATCGTCGTCGTGTCGTTGGGGTTGGCATAGACGGCGAGATAGAACGGCGCTCCGATCCCCGGGACATACGTGTTGTAGATCGTCTCGGACCACCCCTCCCAGTACCAGTTGGTGATCGGATATCCCTGCTCGATGTCCAGATATACGTAGACGATGCGGCTCGACGGGACGACGAGACCCTGTCCGGAATTCAGCGCGCTCGCGATGTTGTTCAGCGTCGTAGTCGCATCCTGCTGGCCGTACGTCTTACCCGTGGTGCCACCCGTGGTCATCCGCGCATACGTCGGGTCCGAGATCGGCATGAGCGCGTAGAAGGTAGCGATGCGCATAGCGTTGATCTCAGCCGGATCGAATGGGGAAAAGGTGCCAGGGGTGAGGAAATAGCGCGCGAAGTACTTATTGGCCGACTGGGTGTAATGCAGCGTGGTGTACTTAGCGAGGTTGTAGCCGTTGGGGTTACAGATGCCCGGAACGCTATAGAGGAAGCTCGCTGTGTCATAGCCAGCCCAGTTCGGCACGATGGGTCCCCCTCTCTACCCCTAGATCACCCGAGTTCGATCTGCCGGACGACGCGGTTGTCTTCGTCGGCCACCAAGAGTCGCGACCCATCCGTGGTCAGGGCGAGACCGCCGGGACGTGAGAAGGTGGCCGTTGACGCTGGCCCACCGTCGCCGCTGTACCCGAGGCTGCCCGTCCCGGCGAGGGTCGCGATGATGCCCGCTGGCGTCACCACGCGGATGCGCTGATTCAGGCTGTCGCCGATGAATAGGTTCCCGGCGGCGTCGAGCGCCAGACCGGACGGTCGGAACAACTGAGCCGCGATCGCCGGCCCACCGTCGCCGCCAAAACCGGAGATCCCGGTCCCCGCGACCGTAGTGATCGTCCCGGCGGGATCGATCCTGCGCACGCGATGGCCACCTCCTTCGCTCAGGTAGATGTCCCCCGCTGGACCGACCAGGACTCCGCGCGGCCCGAGGATGACCGCATCGCTCGCGGGTCCCCCGTCACCGACGTCATCGGGGACGATGCTGAAGGCCTTGGCTTTTACCGCGTCGAGTACGGGCACGGTCCTGAGCGATCCGCCGCCGCTGATCGTGGTCACCTTGCCGCCAGCCGAGATCCGGCGCAGACGGCTTGCGGCCTGTTCCGCGAGGATGATGTCTCCGTTCCCCATCACGGCCAGTCCGGCGGGACCCTCGAGGAGCACGTCCTGCGCTGGACCATCGCCCGTTCGCTGCCGCCGCCGGCAACGAGGGTCGTCGTGCCGGAGCGGAGGTCGATCGCGGCGACAAGGCCAGCACCCTCGGCGTCGCTGAGGCTGGCATACATCGTTGCTCCAGTGACCGCCAGGCCATTGACCGCGGACGGAGCGAGATCGCGCGCCCGACCCTGGAAGAGCGGCTTCATCCGGCGCCAACCGGAACCTGTGAGCTCATATGCGGGAGTCCCGGTACCGGCGACCCGACTGACATGCCCAGAAGCGTCGATCTTTCGAATGATCGCGCGCGGGCTCTGCGGCGTTGCCTCGACGACGATCTCGCCGACGAAGATCGTTCCAGAGGCCTCGGTCGCCAGGGCGGTCGCCTCGCCGAGACCTGCCTGGGTCGCGAGGCCGCCATCACCGCTGAAGGGCGCGGCGGACCTCTCGCCAGCAACGGTGGTGATCGTCCCAGCACTGACCGCAGATGCCTGGCGGTCAGGAGGTAGCGACGGACCCAGCGCCGCGGCAGCGACGCCGACCGCCGTTGCGCGAAGAAGCGATCGACGACTGACGTTCAGGCGAGTCGCCTGCGCGAGGCGCCTGGGCCGCAGGTCGCCGTTCTTGCTGATTTCATGCTCCCCGGACTTTGGTAGACCCACCGTTATGGACGGTGCTGCGGAAGTCAATCAACAGTCTTGCAACACTTTCCAGCGAGGATCTCCATACGCAACAGCAGCGTGATCACGGCTGCGCTGAGGGCCGCGGCGGCGACCGTTCGGAGGTCGGCAGAGGCCAGCGAGCGCAGGACCGCAAGCCACTGCGGATCCGACCACACGAGCAGTCGAGCGGGCTCGAAGTTCACGTTCGTCGGGACTGTGTCCCAGCCGTTCGGGTCGTAGACGAGCGCGGCGGCGTTGAAGAGGAGCAGCGACCAGGCAGCCCCGGCCGCGAAAGCGAGGCGCGCCCATGTGCGCGACAGGATCCCCTGGCCGATGCCCCACGCCAGCGCGACGACGAGCGCGGGCGCCAGGTCGTCGAGGAACCGTGGGCCGAAGACGCGGCCGCCCCACCACTCGGCATACGCGGCATACGCGAAGAGGAGAACGAGCCAGGCGAGCGAGATCGTGCGCAGCCGCTCCGCGACATGACCGCTCCGCCGCCACGCGAGCGCGAGCGCAGCAAGCCCAGCGACGACCCAGGGCTCGTAGATCAACAGGCCGCGGCTGGGCGAGAGCAGCAAGCCGTAGAGACCGCTGAGGGCCGTGCCATCGAACGGCTTCGACCCGTACCCCTGCTCGAAGGGCGAGCCGAACGCGACCTGGTCGTAGACGAGCAACGGGATCGCGCCGAGACCCACGCCGCCGAGGAAGACGAGCGAGGATCGCCACCGTTCGGGACTGACGATCGGCCACCCGAGGCGACGATGCCCGCCACCCGATATCCCGAGGGCCGCGATCGCGGTGGTCTGGCGGACCACGATCCCGAAGCCCAGCGCCAGCCCGCCGAGGATCTCGCGCCGCCACGAGACCGCGCGCTCGTGGAGGACGAGCCACAGCCCGACGGCGAGGGACAGATGAACTCCGGCGTGCTGCCACAGCGCCTGCGACGAGACGGTGCGCACGCTCGTTGCGAGCCAGTAGAGAAGCACGAGGGTGAGCGCCCATCGCGCGCTCGTGAAGCGGCGCACGACCGACCAGAGCAGAAGCGCGGCGATCGTCTCGATCAGGGCGGCGGCCGCATGCCCGGCGCGGATCAGCAGCGCGCCATCAGACGCGCCCGGATCGAGCAGCACGAACGGAGCGAGGATCGGTAACGCGAGGAGCGAGATCCCGGGCGGGAAGATCGAGCACACCTGATCGCCCGGCCCGGGCGGGGGCGGTCCGCCAGGACTGCGAGGGAACGAGGCCGGATAGGTGACCGAACCCCGCGGCAGACCACAGGCACGAAAGAAATACGAGTCGCGCGGGATCTCAGGCGACACAGCGAGAGGCGGGGTACGGAGTGGCCTGTCCGGGACCGCGACGAACTCGTCGAAGTCGACGTCGTGCTCGCGGATGAGCGACCAGACCATAAGCGTGTTGGGGACGACATCGGGCGACCAGATGTCGTTCAGGTTCGCGAACGCGAGCGCGAAGAGAAGGGCTCCCCGCACGATCCAGCGCGCGAGCGGGACGCGCGCCGGGTCCGTCACTCGTCCGCCGCGACGACGTAGGCGCGGATCCGTCGCGCGCCGGCGGCGCGCACCGCGCGGGCCGCGGCTTGGAGGGTCGCGCCGGTCGTCGTGACGTCATCGACGAGGGCGACGGACGCCCCGCGCAACGCGCCCGCCGTCGAGACGAAGGCACCGTCCACGTTGCGTTCGCGCTCCGCCCGGTCGAGGTCGACCTGCGGCGTCGCGTGCCGGATGCGATGCAGGGCGGCGATGACCGGCAGGCCCGTGTGCATCCCCGCCGCGTCGGCGAGCAGGCCGGCCTGGTCGTAGCCCCGCCAGCGCGCGCGTTCGGGATGCAGCGCGACCGGCACGAGCGCGTCGATCCGGATCCCGTGCGCGAGGTCCTGGGCCAGAAGCATTGCGATGAGCGACCCGAGCTCCCTCGCCAGGGCCCGCTCCTGCCGGTACTTGAACCGGTGGATGGCGGTACGCAGTGGTCCCGCATGGGCGCCCGCAGCTCGCACGACCATCGCGCCGAGGGTGGCGGTCAGGGGGTCGAGGTCGGTCCGGCACGCGAGGCAGAGCCAGGCGCCGGGCGATCCGCAGCCGGCGCAGATCGGCGGAACGAGCGTGGCAGCCGCGTCGGCGAGGGCTCCGCGCAGCAGGTCGTTCACGCGAAGCGCAGCACGTCGCCCACTTGCGTGCCCGTGCGCCCGATCGTCCCGGCGGGAAGCTCGAGGACGGCGTCGGCCGCGCGCGCGGCGACGATGGGCACCCACGGCCGAAGGTCGGGAACGGCCCTCACCACGCGACCGTCGCGATCGAGGAAGACGGCATCGATGGCGAAGCGCATGAAGAGCATCGTGATGGCGTTCGTCCTCGTGATGAGCAGGCCCTCGCCATCGGCGAGACGGGCACGGCCCAGAAGGCCGACGCCGCGCGAGAGGAACGAGCCGGCGCGCCCGCAGCGCGTCGCCAGGACGGTCTCGCGGGTGAGGTTCTCGGCTCTCCTCAGATCTGCGAGCAGCTGGACATCGCGGTGAGGGCTGCCGGACCGAGGATGACGATGAACAGCGCGGGGAAGATGCACCCGATGGTCGGCAGCATGATGAACACGGGCGCCTTCGCCGCACGCTCCTCCGCGCGCTGGCGGCGCTCCATGCGCAGCTGCTCGGACTGGATCCGCAGGACCTTCGACATCGAGACGCCGAGCTGGTCGGCCTGGATGATGGCTGAGACGAAGCTCTGCAGCTCCTTCTGCTCGACGCGCTCGAGGATGCCGCGAAGTGACTCCTGCCGTGACTTGCCGATGCGCTGCTCCGAGGCGGCGCGCTTGAACTCCTCCGCCAGCGCGCCCTTCATCTTCTCCGTCATCTTCACGATGGCGGCGTCGAAGCCGAGGCCGGCTTCGACGGAGATCGTGAGCAGGTCGAGCGCGTCCGGCAGGGCATCGAGCACCTCGCTCGCGCGCTTCCCGGCCTTGTTCCCGAGGTAGAAATCCGGCGCCTTGAAGCCGACGAAGAGCCCGATGGGGATCGCGAGGAGCGTCTGCGTCATGTCCAGGGTGATGGCGTTGACGAGCGCCGACCCGCCGAGGCCGCCCACGAGCGCGGCGAAGACCTTGACGCCCAGGAAGAACTCGGTGCTCGTGCCCTCCATCCCGGCGCGCTTGAGGTTCGCGGCGATGCCGCGCACCGCGTTCGCCGGATAGAACCGTCCGGCCAGCTTCGCGAGGCCCTGGATGATCGGCTTGAGCGTCCGCTCGGAGATCGGGCGCTGCAGCTCGAGCTCCTCCAGGGTCCGCGGGCGCACCGCGACCTGTTGCAGCCGCGCCTGCACCGGATCGAGCTGCTGCCCGACGAGCATGGACGCGAACACGAGGATCACCGCGAGGGCCATGAGGCCGGCGACGAGAGCGCTGTCCACCTAGATCTTGATGTCCGTGATCTTCTGGATCGCGAAGAATCCGATGAGCATCATGATCGCGCCCACTACCAGGAGGATGCGGCCGATGAGCTGCGTGAAGAGCGGCTCCATGAACGACGGGTTGATCAGATTGAGCATGAACGCGATCCCGATGGGAAGCATGGCCACGAGGTAGCCTGAGTAGCGGCCCTGCGCCGTCAGCGTGTTCACCTCGCCCTTGATCCGGACGCGCTCGCGGATGGTGAAGGCGATGGTGTCGAGGATCTCGGCGAGATTGCCGCCGACCTGCTGCTGGATGCTGATGGCGGTGACCATCAGGTCGAGGTCCTCGCTCTTGATGCGGCGCACCATGTTCTTGAGCGCCTCTTCACTGGGCAGGCCGAGGTTCACCTCGCGGACGACGCGCCCCATCTCCTCGCCCATCGGCGGCGGGGTCTCGCGCGAAACGAGCTCGATGGACTGGAGGAAGCTCGAGCCGGCGCGCAGCGAGTTCGAGACCAGCGTGATCATGTCGGGCAGCTGCTTGTTGAAGGCCGAAAGCCGGCCGCCGATGCGCCGCCCGACCCAGAACCGCGGACCGAAGTAGCCGATGAAGAGGCCGGCGACCCCGGAGAGCGGATCGCGGAGGACCCCCAGCACGAGCGCGAGCCCGAGGGCCAGGCCGATACGGATGTAGTAGTACTCGGAGACCTTCAGCTTGAGGTTCGCGCGCGCGAGGTCGCGCTGCACGCGCTTCTGCAGCCGCTTGTCCTCGACATCCGAGGTAAGGATGGCCATGTCGACGTCGGGCCGGCGGCGCTGGTCCTTCTTCTTCTCGGGGGCCGACTTGCCGCCGGCGCCGTATCGCGCGAGCCGGTCTCCGAGGGAGCCGTCGCCCTTCGCGAGCGTATAGATGCCGATGAAAACGAGCAGGATGCCGAGGGCGACCGCGCCGCCGAGCGCGTATTCCACGGTGGTCTGCTAGCGGAGCAGGCCCGCGTTCATGTCGCCGAAGACGCCCGCGGGAAGCGAGATGCCCGCGGCTTCGAACTTCTCGGAGAACTTCGGGCGGATGCCCGTGGGCCGCAGGCGTCCCACGACCTTCCCGTCGACGAACGCGGTCTGCTCGAAGACGAAGACGTCCTGCAGCACGACCTGCTCTCCCTCCATGCCCTGGACCTCGGTGATGTTCGTGATCTTGCGCGAGCCGTCCTTGAGCCGCGAGATCTGGACGATGACGTCGAGGGCGCTGGCGATCTGCTCGCGGATGGCTCGCTGCGGCAGGTCGGCGCCGGCCATGAGGCACATCGTCTCGAGGCGGCTGATCATGTCGCGCGGCGCGTTCGCGTGGCCCGTGGACAGCGAACCGTCGTGGCCCGTGTTCATGGCCTGGAGCATCGAGAGCGCCTCGCCGCCGCGGACCTCACCCACCACGATGCGCTCGGGGCGCATGCGGAGCGAGTTCTTCACGAGGTCCATGATCGTGACCGCGCCCTTGCCCTCGATGTTCGCCGCGCGCGACTCGAGGCGCACGACGTGGTCCTGTTCGAGGCGCAGCTCGGCGGCGTCCTCGATGGTCACGATGCGCTCGTCCTCGGGGATGAAGCTCGACATGATGTTGAGGAGCGTCGTCTTGCCGGAGCCCGTGCCACCGGAGATGAAGATATTGAGCCGCGCCTCCACGCACGCGCGCAGGAACTCCATCATCTCGGCGGTCGCCGTCCCGAACTTGACGTAGTCCTCGACCTTGATCCGGTACTTCGGGAACTTCCGGATGGTGATGACCGGTCCATTGAGCGCGAGCGGCGGGATGATGATGTTCACGCGCGAGCCGTCGGGGAGACGCGCGTCCTCGTACGGCTTCGACTCGTCCACGCGGCGGCCGATGGGGGCGATGATCCGCTCGATCACGCGCATGGTGTGATCGTCGCTCTGGAACGTGACGTCCGACAGCGTCAACTTGCCCTTGCGCTCGATGTACACCCGGAACGGACCGTTGACCATGACCTCGGTCACGGAGTCGTCATTGAGCAGCGGCTGGATGGGTCCGAAGCCGAGGATCTCGTCGTAGATCTGCTCGAGGAGCTTTTGCCGGTCGACCCGGGTGATGACGAGGCCGTCCTGGTCGATGAACTTGTTGAACTGCTCCTCGATGGTCGCTCGCACCGTCTTGACGTCGGCGAGGTCGAGGCGCGGATCGAGGGCGTTGATGATCCGCGAGAGGAGCTGGTTGCGCGTCTCGCGAAGGGTGTCGCGCGCGGGCTGAGCGGTCTGCGAGAGCGGACCGGTGGCCGGCGGCTTTCCGTCCCCGGAGGGCGGCGGTGCCTCCGGCTTCTCGGCCGGCGCGGCGGGCGCGCGAGAAGCGTCTATCCGGCGAAGGAGCGACATCTCGCGGCGGAGTGTACGGCTGCTCTCCTGCCCGCCCGGGTCGATCCGGCATGACGAAGGGCACGCCACGGTTGACGGCGAGGATGAGCGTCCGGCCATCCGAGACGATCGAGTGCGGGATCTTCCGCGCGAGGCTCGACTCGAAGTCACTGGCCTTGATCCCCGTCGCCATCCCGGGCGATCCCACGCTGTCGTTGCGATTCGCGATGAGCTGGACCTTGTCCTTCGAGTAGCCGAGCTTCTCGGTGATCTCGAGGAACACGCGTACGTTCTTGAGGCTGGTGATCTCGAGCGTGATGGGTGTGAGAACGACGTCAGCCGTGTCCATCATCGTGAGCACGACCTCCTGGAACGAGGGCCACGTGTCGACGACGACGTAGGCGTAGCGCTCGCGCAGGGTGTCAAGGACGTGCTTCATGTTCGCGCCGGTGATCAGCTCGGCCGTCTCCGGCGTCGGCGGAGCGAGCAGCACTTTGACCCCGGACGAGTGCGCGACGAGGACCGTCTCGAGCACGTCGGCGTCGGCGGTCTCGAACGAGCCGACGAGATCGGCGATCGTCTTGGCCTTGGGGCTCATGTTGAGGATCACCCCCACGTCGCCGAAGGGCAGGCTGCCGTCGACGCGCGGCGTAGCGCGCGCGCTTCACCTTCTCGACCTCGTACACGTGACGGATGGCGTTCACGAGCTCGTCGGCGGAGAAAGGCTTCACCAGGAACTCGCGCGCGCCCGCGAGCATCGAGCGGCGGAAGTAGTCCTGCTCGCCCTGGATGCTCATCATGATCACGGGCGATTCGGGGACGGTGTTGGCGATGATCTCCGTCGCCGTGATGCCGTCGAGGTCCGGCATGTTGATGTCCATGAGGATCGCGTGCGGACGCTCCTGCTTCGCGAGGGTGATGGCCTCCTGGCCGCTCGCCGCCGTCCCGACGACCTCGATGTCCGACTCGAACCCGAGGAGCTTCGTCAGGTTGTCGCGCGTGTCGGCGGTGTCGTCGACGATGAGGACGCGGATCTTCTCCGCCGCAGGTGCCATCGGTCTTGAGAGTATGACCATGCCTAGCGGCCGATAGCGAGAGCTATCAGGGCTCCGATCCCGAGCGCGACGCCATAGGGGATGCGGCTCTTCATCACGCGCCAGAAGGGGTCGCGCACCTCGGTCTCCGGCGGGGCGAGGCGGCGCGCGGCGATGAGCACCAACGCGAGAACTCCCCCCGCGAGCGCGCCGTACAGCGCGGCGCTCAGAAGGAAGAGGGAGCCGCGCAACGCGCCGATGGCCATCAGCATCTTCGCGTCACCGGCCTTGAGCCCGCCCGACGCGTAGAACGGCCGGCACACGGCGAGCGCGAGGACGAGTCCCGCGAGGTGATCGAGGAAGCCGTCGGCGAACGGCGATCCGGGGATCCCTTCGCCGAGCCCGACGATCAGGCCGACCAGCATGGTCGGGTACGTGATCTCATTCGGGATGCGCTGCCAGCGCCAGTCCGTGTAGATCACGACCGACACGAACCCGCCGAGCAGCGCATCCTCGAGGAGCCGGAGGGGATCGATGGCGGTCAGGTTAGGTCACGGGCGGGTCAGGTCAGGTGAGGTTGTTGCCGATGTTGCTGAACACGTTCTGGATCTGCCCGCGCAGGAAGGCCATCGCGGTGACGGTGGCGATGGCGATGACGGCGATGATGAGTGCGTATTCGACGAGACCCTGACCGTCGTCATCTACACGGACTGGCGCTGGCAGCGCATCCCGAACGAGATCACGTACCCGACCATGCTGGTCGGCCTGATCCTCGGCCTTGTCGAGGGGATCCCCGGATCGCCATTCGTGAACGGGTTCCTCGATCATCTCGCGGGACCCGTCCTCGCGCTCGCCGTGTGCTGGCCGTTCTACGCGTCGGGCGGGCTCAAGGCCGGCGACGCGAAGATGCTCATGGCCATCGGCGCGCTGCGCGGGTCGCTCTTCCTCCTGAGCGCCGCGCTCTACGGCGCGCTCGCGGGCGGCGTGCTCGCGATCATCCTCATCGCCGCGCGCCGCCTCGCCCCGCCCGAGACCGAGGTGCGCGACCCCTTCTGGCGCGTGATGAAGAGCCGCATCCCCTATGGCGTCGCGCTCGGGATCGGAGCCCTGATCGCTCTCGCTATCGGCCGCTAGGCATGGTCATACTCTCAAGACCGATGGCACCTGCGGCGGAGAAGATCCGCGTCCTCATCGTCGACGACACCGCCGACACGCGCGACAACCTGACGAAGCTCCTTGGGTTCGAGCCGGACATCGAGGTCGTCGGGACGGCGGCGAGCGGCCAGGAGGCCATCACCCTCGCGAAGCAGGAGCGTCCGC
>JACPOT010000028.1 GCA_016191385.1 Chloroflexota bacterium
GCACTGCGCCGCCGCAGGGTCCCGATCACCGTCCAGACACGGAGCGCGAGGGCCGAAAACTAGACCCAGCGGCTGATCCGCATAGCGGCCGATCGGCCTCCCCGCGAGGGCCGACCAAAGTCTGACCCTCCGGGTCGACCTTATATCAGCGGCCTGCCTGCATGAGCCCGAGCGTGCTGCCGTCCGGGTCGGTGAACCAGGCACCCCGGTTCGGACCGAGCTGAGCGATCGAGTTGGTCGTCTTGAGCGGGCCCTCCGTGTACTCCTGGAAGCGGACGCCCTTGGCCTTGAGGTCACGAACGGCGGAGTCGATGTCCGGCACCTCGAAGTGGGCCAGGGTGTGCTCGGTCTTCGTGGGCGGGCGCTTGAAGATGGACAGCTGGCTCCCGCCACCTGTGTCGTATCGGACGCTGAACGGGTTCTCGTGCAGCTGTGTGAACCCGAGCGTGCCCCCATAGAACTGCTTGCTTCGCTCGAGGTCGGTCACCGGGATGGTCGCGACGATCATCTTGGGCTTGAACATTCATCCCCTCCCATTCATCGACCGCATCGTAGTGCGACCCTATGGCTGGAGGTGACGAGATGAGCGATGTCGTCTAAGGCCTGACGGCTGCGCTGAAGGCGATCGCGGTCCTGACGCTGATCGCCGGGACCGTCTTCGCGCTCCAAGGTCTGCGACTCCTGCCGAGCGCCGTGATGTACGGCCGACCGGAGTGGGTCGTGATCGGTGCGATCATGGTCGTCGCATCGCTTGTCGTCCTCTGGCGGCTCCTAGACTGAACGCTGATCCCACTGGGATCGATCGAGAGCGCGGGGGCTCCGGTGAGTCCCTCGGTCTTCAAAACCGTTGACGGGGCGTTTGCGCGTTCCGTGGTGGGTTCGACTCCCATGCGCTCTCGCAGTCATATGGAGGTGAGCGACGGCCGAGCCGGTACGCGCTGAAGAGAAGGCCGATCTCGGGCCGCTGCTCGAGGGTCCGTCGACCGACGCAGCGGCCGCCGTCGAGCCCGGCCGCACGAGCGCCATCGCGGCCCTCCGGTACCGCGATTTCCGGCTCTTCTGGTTCGGTCTGCTCGTCTCGAACACCGGGACGTGGATGCAGATGTTCGGGCAGGGCTACCTCGTCGTTCAGCTCGCGATCCGCGACGGCGTCCCGCAGCTGGCGCCGCTGTACCTGGGCTTCGTGGGGCTCGCCCGCGCCATCCCCGGGCTCACGTTCGGGCTCTTCGGCGGCGTCGTCGCCGACCGCGCGGATCGCCGGCGGCTGCTCATCGTCACGCAGAGCCTGGCCGCGTCGACCGCCGCGGTCCTCGCGACGCTCACGATCACCGGCCGCATCGAGATCGTCCAGATCCTGCTGCTCGGCGCGCTCAACTCTTTGATCTTCTCGTTCGACGCGCCGACGCGGCAGTCGATGGTCCCGCGCCTCGTACCGGAGCGCGACCTCATGAGCGCCATCGGGCTCAACTCCGCGGCGTTCAACGGCCCGCAGATCGTGGGGCCGGTCCTCGGCGGTCTACTGACGCTCCCGCTCGGCGCGCTGCTCGCGGGCCTCGGCTCGCCGTCGGTTTTCGCCGGGGTGGGAGGACTCTTCGCGATCAACGCGATCTCGTACCTCGCCGTCGTCGTAGCCCTGGTGCTCATGAAGCCGGTGCCGGTCCAGGGCGGGCGGGATGCGCCCGTGCTGCTCTCGATCCGCGAGGGCCTCGGCTACATCCGCCGCGAGCCGGTGATCCGCTGGGTCGTCCTCCTGGTCGCGCTGACCGCCTTGCTTTCGCGCCCGTACATCCAGCTGCTGCCCGCGGTCGCGAACGACATGGGCCTCGGCCCCATCGAGCTGTCGTGGATGTTCGGCGCCTCAGGCGTGGGATCGCTCCTCGGCGCGCTCGGCACGGCCTCGCTCGGTAATGTGCGCCGGCGCGGGCTGGTGCTGCTTATCGCCTGCGGCGCGATGAGCGTCCTGCTCGCGGCGTTCGGCTCGCAGCGCGCGTTCGCGGTCACGCTTCCGCTCCTCGCGCTCGTCGGGTTCGCGACGATGATCTTCCTGGGGATGGCGAACACCCTCCTTCAGACGCGCTCGCCCGACCATCTGCGCGGCCGCGTGATGAGCGTCCAGACGATGGTGTTCGTGGGCCTCATGCCGCTGGGGTCGCTCGTCCTCGGCGGCATCGGCACGCTCGTCGGCGTTGCCAACAGCTTCGTGATCGGTGGACTCGTGGTGGCGGTAGCGACGCTGTTCATCGCGGTCTCGATGCCGGCGGTCCGCGCGGCGACCGCACAGGCGCGCCATCGCCACCGGCACACCCCGGTGCACGCGCGGGTCTAGGTCCGGTGGATCTCCGGGTCGGGGTTCAGGGGAGGGATCGTCTTCTCGATCTCACGCGTTCCGCCCTTGCGACCCGCTCCAGGACCGCGCGCGCCGAAGCAATGTGCGCACACCATGTCGTGGCCGCCGCGCTCAGCGGCGACGCGGATGTACGCCTCATTACCGCACTTCACACAGGTCCCGGGTGCCTTCAAGTGATCTCCCCTCGCGACCGCTACTTGAAGCGGGCCGCAATTCTTCGGCCAGCGGCCACTTGACAGCGTCCTTTCCTTGCTAGAACATATGTTCTACAGGCTAGCGAGGATGAGACCGGGGGCCGCAGCCTACGGGTGAGGACGAGCGACGCCTGTATGGCGTAGCCATAGGCCACCCGGAGGCCAGGCCGGGTCGGTGAACGGGGAGCGTGGTCATGGCTCAAGGGGCGCTGGCCGAGGCGATCTCGCATCTCGACGTGCGTTTCGGCGCGCGGACCGTCACTACGGCGACGGCCGCGGCCGACCGCGCGGGCGAACGTCGCTTCGTAACAGGCACCTCCCTCGACCGGCTGGCGGACGGGATCGCCCCCGGGTCGGCCGTCGCGCTCACGGGCGAAGGCAGCTGCGGGAAGGTCACGCTCGCGTATCGCGCGGTCGCTGGCGCACAGGCGAGCGGCGGCATGGCCCTGTGGGTCGACCCCGCGCGGTCGCTCGATCCGGTCTCGGCGTGGCGCTGCGGCGTCGATCTGCGCCGGCTCATCGTCGTGCGCGCGCGCACGCTCGCCGAGGTCACGCTCGCCGCGGGCGCGGCCCTCCGCAGCGTCGGGTTCCGCCTCGTCGTCGTCGACCTCGGTCCGTCGTTCGCGCAGGTCGGGTCGGCCGACCAGCTCGAGCCGCTGCTCGCGAACGCGCGCGGGTCGACGTCGGCCCTCGTGATCGTCTCGGATCACCCGCCGCGGCGGATCTCACTGCCCGTGCTCACCTCGGAGAAGGCCGCGTGAAAGCGATCGCGGTCGTCCATCTGCGCGGCGAGGTCTCCGAAACGCGACACGCGAAGGTGCTCGAGGCGCTCTCGCGGATGCTGCCGCGCGTCGGCGTCGAAGGGCGCGGCACGTTCGCGTGCGACCTGCGGGGGACGCAGCGGCTCCTCGGCGCGCCGGAGAAGGTCGGCGCGCGCATCGTCAGCTCGCTCGCGGCGGCACGCATCGCCTCCGCGGTGGGCATCGCGCAGCGCCCGTTCGCCGCGCGGGTGCTCGCCGAGCGCACCGCGACAGGCGAGGTCGCGTCGCTCCCGCTGGCTCAGGAGCGCGCGTTCCTCGCGGCGCTCCCGCTCAGCGCGCTCCCGCTCGACCATGCGCACCGCGACGAGCTCGCGCTCCTCGGGATCCGCAGCGTGGGCGCGTTCGCGGAGCTGGGACGCGGCGCGGTCCTCGACCGCTTCGGCCGCGCGGTCGCCGCCGCGCACGCGCTCGCGTGCGGCGAGGACGCCGGCGAAGTGCGCGGAACAGCGCCGCGCCGGCGCATCGCCGCCAAGCGCACGTGGGACGGCGCGGTCACGGAGCGCGAGCAGCTCGCCTTCGCGCTCAAGACCGTGATCGACGAGGTCGGCGCGACCCTGGTGCGCGAAGGCCTCGCCGCACTGCGCCTCGAGGTGCGCCTCGAGCGCGAGGACGCGCCGGTCCTGCGGTTCGAGCGCCTCGTCCTGCCGCCGGCCGCCTCCCCCGAGACCCTGCTTCGCTCGGTGCGCTGGGCGCTCGAGGAACACACGGAAGCGCCTGCGGCTCTTGATCGGATCGGCCGCGTGACCGGCGTGCGCGTCGAGGCGCTGGAGGTCGAGCCGGCGCGCGGACGGCAGATCGGCCTCTTCGCCGCCGATGGCGCGACGGAGGAAGAAGCGATCGCGGTCGCGCGCTACTTGCGCTCGCGCCTGGGTGCCGGCGCGGTGCTGCGCGCGACGGTCACGGATCCCGAGGCGCGGCTGGCCGAGCGCGAGGCCGAGTGGGAGGAGGCCGTCTCGTGAGGCTCTTCGCCGAGCCGCACCCGGCGCGCCTCGAGTGGTACGAGGGAGAGCCTCGCTCGCTCCGCGTCGCGGACCGCCGCTGGACCGTGGTCGAGGTCGTGCGCCGCTGGCGCGTCGACATCGAGTGGTGGAAGAAGGACGGCGCGACATCGCGCGACCACCTCACGCTGCGCACCGCCGACGGGACGGTGTGCGAGGTGTTCGGCGACCGCCGCACCGGCGACTGGTACCTCCAGCGGCTACTCGACTGAGCTTCGGTCCTGCGTGAACTCGTCGGGGTCGCGAAGGCGGAGCTCGGGGACGCGCTCGAAGTGCCGCTTGTTCCGAGTGACGAGGTCGAGGTGGTGCTCGAGCGCGGTGGCCGCGATGAGCGCATCGGGTAGCGACAGCGCGCTCGTGCGCCGAAGCCTCCCCGCGCGTTCGGCGATCCCTCGCCCCACATCCACCTCGTCGTGCGGCGCAAGCAGTGCCTGCACGGCCACCTCTTCCAGCTCGTCCCCCGAGAACAGCTCAGAACGGGTGATGATCGAATACGACCCCATCATCGTCGGCGGGATCGGCCGAGCGCGGCGGATGTGGTCGATGAAGATGTCGGTATCGATCAGCAGATCAGCCATCGCGGCGAGCCCAGATACGTCGCTCGCGCTCGGCCCATTCGCTCCGAGGCGGGACGCTGAAATCCGGGTTGACCCCGTACGTCGCATCCAGGATCGCCTTGATCGTCTTGAGATCCGGTCGCACGAGGTAAGCGTCAATGGCGTCTCGGATCACCGCTGCCAGCGTCTTGCCTTCGCGCTTGCGGCGCTGGTCGAGCCTCCGGCGCTGTTCCTTGGTCAGGTAAACCTGCGTTCGCGTCGCTCCGTCCATATACATCAGAACCTACAGCATCGGTCGCGCCTTGCCCTCTTACGGATCGGGAACGCCCGATCGGACCGGGTTGTATCCATCAGAGATGCGCTGGAGCGTCTGTGCCCTGGCCCTATCCGTCAGCTGTACGGCGATCACGGCGCCTACCGCTTCGCCCAGCTCCTCGTTGGCTTCGTCGGTAGCGCAGACCACCCCGCGCACGACGCCCACGCCTACCTCCACGCTCCTCTTTCAGGTCGGTGCGGACCAGGCACGTTTCGTCGCAACGGTCGTCGCCTTCTTCGACGCGATGAACGCGGGCGTCGAAGCCGCTGCTCTCTCGCTTGTCACCGAGAACGTGGTCGGTGGCGACTGCGATCCGACAAAGGAACTCCCCGCCGTCGGTGGACCGGCGACACGGTCGTTCGGCAACAAGGCGGCGTTCGCGGGATGGCTTCGCGAACGAGTCCGAGACCAGGAGCGCTGGGAGATAGGCCAGATCGTCAATGAGAACCCCGAGCCGACGACAGGGTCACGCGTCGTCGCCGTTGGCTTCACGCGTCGGACATCCGATCCGCTCCGCGCGTCGGGGCGGCCTGACGGAGTACATCCGGGCGGAGCCGCGAAGATCGTGTTCACCACCGACGGTCGCCAGATCATCGCCCTCGCCCTCCCCTGTACCTAGGCGATGCCTTTGGTCAGTCGATCGGGACCTCTCCAGCAGTGAGGACATGCCATGAGCGGGTTCGCGCACCTCCACGTGCATTCCTGCTTCTCGTTCCTGAACGGGACCTCGACGCCGGAAGAACTCGTCGACGCCGCGATCGAGCAGGGCATGGACGCGCTCGCCATCACGGATACGAACGGGCTCTACGGGACGGTGCGCCTCTGGAACGCCGCCAAGGAGAAGGGGCTCAAGCCGATCTACGGGACGGAGATCGCGTTCCCCGACATCGGCCCCGTGGTGCTCCTGGCCAAGGACCGCACCGGGTGGACGAGCCTGTGCCGCATCGTCTCGGCCGCGCAGCTCGCGGGGAAGAAGGAAGCGCCGCAGCCGGCGCTCGCGATGCTCGAGGCCGACAGCGCCGGGCTCTTCGCGCTGAGCGCGCGCGAGGACGTCGTCGCGCTCGCGTCGCTGCGCGGGATCTTCGGCGACTCGCTTTTCGTCGAGCTCACCGACGGCCTCGGCCGCGACGACCAGGCGCGCTGCGACCGGCTCGCCGCGCTCGCGGGCGATCTCGGCCTCGGCAGCGTGGTCACGAACGACGTGCGCTACGCGCTCCCGGAAGGGCGACGCCTGCACGACGCGCTGCGCTCCATCGACCTCGGGCTCACGCTCGATGAGGCGACAGACCGCCTCGCGCCCAACGGCGAGCGCTGGCTCAAGGGCGAGGGTGCGCTGCGCGATCGTTTTGCGAGCGCCGCGAGCACCTCACCGGCGCGCTTCGAGGAGGCCTTCGCCAACGCGCGCTTCATCGCGGACCGCTGCGAGGTCGACATCGACTTCGGCCATCAGCGGCTCCCGGGCTTTCCCGCGCCCGAGGGCCACACCGCGTTCTCGTTCCTGTACGAGCTGTGCCAGCAGGGAGCGCGCGAGAAGTACGGCCGCATCACGCCCGCGGTGAGCAAGCAGCTCGCGCACGAGCTCGACGTCATCGAGCGCACCAAGCTGTCGGAGTTCTTCCTCATCAACTGGGACATCGTCCGTTTCTGCAAGGAGCGCGGCATCCCCGCGCAGGGCCGCGGATCCGCGGCCGACTCGATCGTCGCCTACGTGCTCGACATCACGAAGGTCGACCCCATCGCGCACGACCTTCTCTTCGAGCGCTTTCTCACCGAGGACGCCAAGACGATGCCGGACATCGACATCGACATCGCCTCGAGCGACCGCGAGGACGTCATCCAGTACGTCTACGGCAAGTACGGCGAGAACTACGCCGCAATGGTGGCGACCTTGGTCACGTACCGCGCGCGCCTGGCGTCACGCGAGGTCGCCAAGGTGCTCGGCTTCCGGCCCGAGATCATCGACCGGATGTCCCGGAGCATCGACCACCGCAGCGTCGACCCGCGCGTCACCTTCCACGACCACCCCGGCAACCATCCCCATTACGGAGGCGCGGGCCTCTTGGATAGGGGCGAGCGAGGATCCGGCTTTGCTGGTCCGAGCGAGCTCCGCAAGAGCGGAGCGGCTAGCCGCGAAGCGAGGCCGAAGGCCGAGCCGACGGCTATTGAGCAGGAGCCGCGCGCGCTCGCCGACACGGTCTCGACCATCGCCGCCGATCTCGACGCAAAGGAGCGCGAGCGGTTCCCGCTCTTCCGCGAGCTGACGGGGGCCATCGCCGACCTGCCCCGGCACCTCTCCATCCACAACGGCGGGATGCTCATCACCGCCGCGCCGCTGGTGGACGTCGTGCCCATCGAGCGCGCGACGATGCCCGGACGCAACGTCGTGCAGTACGACAAGCGCGACGTCGAGGACCTCGGCCTCGTGAAGATGGACCTGCTCGGGCTGCGGACGCTGTCGCTCATCAAGGACGCGGTCGCGATGATCGCCGAGCGCCACGGCGAGCGCCTCGAGCTCGGCACCATCCCGCTCGACGACCCGGCGGTCTACGACCTCATCTGCGAGGTCGACACCATCGGGCTCTTCCAGGTGGAGAGCCGCGCGCAGGCGCAGGCCCTCCCGCGCGTGCGACCGCGCACCTTCGCCGACATCGTCGTGGAGGTCGCGATCATCCGGCCCGGACCGCTCCAGGGGAACGCGGTCAACCCGTATATCCGCCGGCGCCAGGGCCGCGAGCCCGTGACGTACGCGCATCCCTCGCTCGAGCCCGCGCTCAAGGAGACGCTCGGCGTGATCATCTTCCAGGAGCAGATCCTCAAGGTGGCCATGGCCATCGCGGGCTTCACCGCGGCCGAGGGCGACCGGCTGCGCCGCGCGATGAGCCGCGCGCGCTCGAGCGCGGACATGGAGCGCCTGCGTGACCCGTTCGTGCGCGGCGCGCTCGCGCGCGGGGTCGACGAGACGACGGCGCACACGATCTTCGGGCAGATCGCCGGCTTCGCGGAGTTCGGGTTCTGCAAGAGCCACGCGGCCGCGTTCGCGCTCACCGCGTATCACACCGCGCACCTCAAGCTCTACTACCCCGCGGAGTTCTACGTCGCGCTCTTCAACAACCAGCCCATGGGCTTCTACAGCCCCGCCGTCATCGCGGGGGATGCCAAGCGGCACGGCATCCGGATCCTCCCGGTCGATGTGAACAGGTCGACCCAGAAGGCAAGGGTCGAGGAGCTCGTGGGTGGCGGCGAGGTCGAGGGGAGCCGGGTCTCGTACGAGGCGGCCACCGGTCCCACTGATGCTGTTGGCCGCCGAGGGCGAGACCCGCGACCCGAGGCAACGTCGCCGCCGCCCACGAGCGTCGCAGAAGACCTGTCCAAAACGATCGCGAAGCATCGCAAGTGCCGCGAGCACCACGTGCGCCTCGGGTTCACCTACGTCAAGCACGTCGGCGAGGAGGAAGCCGACGCCCTCGTCACGGAGCGCGAGCGCGGTGGGCCGTACCGCTCGTTCGACGACCTCGCGCGGCGCGTGGCGCTGAAGGAGGAGGCGCTGCGCAGCCTCGCGCTCGTCGGCGCGTTCGACACGCTGGGCGAGCCGCGCCGCGCGCTCCTGTGGCGCGCGCGGGACGCGCACCGCGCCTCGCCGGCATACGTGCGCCCGACGCTCGCGTTCCCGACCACGGCAGCGCCGCCTCTCCCGTCGCTGAGCGCCGCGGAGGTCGCGGCGCTCGACCACCTACTCACGGGCGTGCCTACGGGCCGGCACGTGATGTCCTTCTATCGCGCCGCGCTCGACCAGTGCGGGGTCCTCCGGTCGATCGATCTCGCGGAGCTGCCGCACGGCCGGGTCGTGCTCGTCGCCGGGGCGATCGTCGTGAAACAGCACCCTGAGACCGCGAAGGGACACGTCTTCCTGTCGCTCGAGGACGAGTTCGGGATCTCGAACGCCATCGTGCGGCCGGCGACGTACAAGGCCACCAAGGCGGTGATCGATACCAGCCCGGCGGTCGTGGTATCAGGGGTCCTCCAGAACGTGGACGGAGTGCTGTCCGTGCTCGCGCGCCGGGTGGAGCCTGTTCAGCTCTTCGTGCGGCTCGCCGCGCGGGAGTGGCAGTGAGAAGGGCTGGCGGCCAAGCGTCATCCCGCATTTCAGCACTACTCGTGGGAACGACGGTCCTGCTCGCAACCCATCAGATGCACACAGCCGACGCTCTCTGCGACCGCGCCGCCGTCGTCGACTCGGGAAGGATCGTCGAATATGACACTCCTCATGCGCTGAAGCTCCGCTATGGAGCACGCCGACTGCGGCTGGAAGCTATCAGCGACGGGGTCACCTGCAGCAGATCCCTGTCACTGGATGATCCCGACACCGCCGAGGAGGTCGCCTCTCTCATTCGCCGACACGCTTTGGTTTCACTCCACACCGAAGAGGCGACGCTCGATGACGTCTTCCGGCAACTGACTGGGAAGGCTCTTGCTCATGCGGAATGATCGCGGGTTTTTCGCACTGCTGAGGAAGGAGGTCGTCCTCGCGGTCACCAACCAAGCGTTCATCCTTCTCTTTGGCGTGCCCGTCGTAGTGACCACCTTTCTGGGCCTCGCGTTCTCCTCCGATCGCCAGGCAGCGGCGGCCGTGGCGCTCGTCCTACCCTCCGCATCGGGCCAAGCCGATCGACTCGCGAGCGCTGTTCGCGCCCTTCCGACCCTTCGCGTGACCGCCACGCCTTCAGACGCCGGCGAAGCACTCGCGCTCGCACGGGAGGGGCGCGTCGTAGCGGTGATCGATCTCACGGAGGCGCACATGGGCCCGCAAGGTCCGGAGGGGTCGATCGTTGTGACGGTCGATGAGACACGGCCCGTGCTGGCCGAGATCGTGCGCGCGACCCTCGAAGCGTGGCTCTCCGGAAGCGGCAATACTTCCGCGGGGCTCCGCTTCAGCCTCCTGCGCGGCGTTAGCCCACGCGATAGCTCTATACCTCTGTGGTTGCTGATCTCGATACTTTCCGTTTCCTTGGGGTCGGTCCCACTCTTGATGACCGACGAGAAGGAGCACAGGACCCTCAACGCGTTGCTAGTCACGCCTCTGGGCGCACCATCGATCGTCCTCGCGAAGGCACTCGTGGGGATCGCGGCCATCTTGGTAATGGGGGGTCTGATCGTCGTCCTGAATCGAACGTCGGTTGCGGATCCCTTGCTGCTCGGTGTCATTCTGGTGATCGGGGCGGCCAGCATGGTGTTCCTGGGCTTGTTGATCGGGGCGCTCGCGCCGAATCAGGCCACCGCGGCACCGATCGCATCAGTCGTATTCCTGCTGCTAATCCTTCCGGTGCTCTTGGGCGAGCTAGCGACGACTCCGATCGGGATCGCCGCACAGGCGCTCCCCACCTATCACGTGAGCGCACTGCTTTCAGCGTCTGTGTTCGGCGGAGCGACCCTCAACGACACTCTTACACGGCTGCTCTACCTCGCGGCCTTCGGACTTGCTGGTGGACTCCTCACGGTGTGGTCCGTGCAACGGGACGGCGTGTAGAGATCGACGACTACGGACCGATGGCAGCCGCCCTGTGGGCGGTGGAGTTAGCATGGCCTGGAATCGTCGATGAACCTCAGCGAGCGTCAGTGGCGGTGCTGAATGGACGTTATTGTTGCCGTCGCGATCATCATCGTCATTCTGGGATTCGGTTTCGTCTGTGCCCGTTCGGGCGTGACCTACGTCGCGGGGCGTCGGTTCCGTGGGCACCCAGCGCGATCGCTTCCGTGGTGGTACGTCGGCGGGCAACCCGAGTTGGGAGTCCCACCTCCCGATAGGGGCGGACACGGCCGAGGTCGCCGACCCGGTCCGCTCGCCCACGGAACCCAACGGCCCAGCGAAGGAAGTCAGGCAGAAGAGTCGGACCGGGCCACGCAGCAAATAGAGTCCTGATCCCCTGAAGCAGCAACCCGTGAGACCGCGAAGGGACACGTCTTCCTCTCGCTCGAGGACGAGTTCGGGATCTCGAACGCCATCGTGCGGCCGGCGACGTACGAGGCCACCAAGGCGGTGATCGATACCAGCCCGGCGGTCGTGGTATCAGGGGTCCTCCAGAACGTGGACGGAGTGCTGTCCGTGCTCGCGCGCCGGGTGGAGCCTGTTCAGCTCTTCGTGCGGCTCGCCGCACGGGAGTGGCGGTGACCCAGGCCGGACCCCGCTGATACGACGGCGGGCGCGGATCGGATGACTGGTCCGTCCGGCCGATCCTCTCGTATCACGCGCCGACCGGTCACACCAACAACAGAGGAGAAAGGGATCCATGCCAACACGCTCACGGATGGCGGCCGTCCTGGCCGCGCTCCTTCTTGCCGTTGCCCTGGTGCCGCCCTATAGCGGCGCCGCTAGCCACCGCGAGGCCCCCATGATCAGCCAGGATCCGGCGGCCGACGCGACAGACTTCTACATGTTCCGGAGTCCCGACGCCCCGAACACCGTGACTTTCATCGCCAACTACTGGCCGTTCCAAGACCCCGCCGGCGGCCCGAACTTCTACCGCTTCGGCGAGGACGTCCTCTACTCGATCAACATCGACGACAACGGGGACACCGCTCGCGACCAGTGGTTCGAGTTCCGCTTCCGCACCGAGACGCGCAACGGCAACACGTTCCTCTACAACACCGGCCCGATCGACTCGCTCGACGACGCCGATTGGAACGTTCGCCAGTTCTACACCGTGACGCGCAAGTACTCCAACGGCACCTCCATCGTCCTCGCGAGCGACCTGCCGGTGCCCCCGGCCTACGTCGGCGCGAAGTCGACCCCCAACTACGACGCGCTCGCGACCGCGGCCATCAAGCCGGTCGGCGCAGGCCTGCAGGTCTTCGCTGGACCGCGCGACGACCCCTTCTTCGTCGACCTGGCCTCCACGTTCGACCTGCTGTCGATCCGTCCCGGCGCGCCCGGCAACAAGGGCGGCGGACGTGACGACCTCTCCGGATACAACGTCCTGACCATCGCCCTGCAGGTCCCCATCGTCCAGCTCACCAACGATGCCAAGACCCCGACCGCCGACGGCCTGTTCGCCGTCATCGGCGGCTGGACCACCGCGTACCGGCAGTCGACGCGCGTGCTCGCCACCGGCGGCAGCGCGCCCACCGCCAGCGGCGACTGGGTCCAGATCTCGCGCCTCGGTCACCCGCTCGTCAACGAGGTCGTCGCGCCCCTCGGCGCGAAGGACCTCTTCAACAGCCTCCAGCCCAAGGACGATGGCGTCCTCCTCGGCGCCGTGCAGAACCTCGAGGCCGCCCGCCTGCTCAAGGCGATCTACGGCATCAACGTCCCTGCCGAGCCGCGGAGCGACACCGTGGCCATCTTCCTCACCGGCATCGACGGCCTCACCAAGCCGAAGGTCGTCACGCCCTCCGAGGAGCTGCGGCTGAACCTCGGGACCCCGGTCACCGCCTCGCCCGACCGCCTCGGCCTGCTGGGCGGCGACAACGGTGGCTACCCCAACGGGCGCCGCCTCGCGGACGACGTCGTGGACATCACGCTCCGGGTCGCCGCGGGTGGCACACCATTCACTCCCAGCACCAACGTCGCGCCGAACAACCAGCTCGGCGACGGCGTCAACGTCAACGACAAAGCGTTCCTCGCGACGTTCCCGTACGTGGCGGCGCCGCACTCCGGCACCGACCACACGCATAACCGCAGCGAGCCGACGACGCCGTAGTGGCGACCCGTCAGCTCTCGCGGAGCGCGCGTCCCGCCGGGTGGATCGTCCCCCGGCGGGCGCGCGCGACCCTCATCGCGCTGGGCGCCGCCGCCGTCACCATCGTGGCGATCACGGCACCGACCGCCTTCGTCCTCTCGATCCTCCGCGTCGATCCGGTGGAGGTCCCCGCCGCGCTTGAGCGGCTCCTCGACGGACGCACCGACGGCGAGAAGGCGGTCGCCTTCGCCCAGCGGCGGCTCGCGGCCGCACCCGACGACCCCCTCGCTCTCGCCGGTCTCGCCTCGGCGTTCCTCCTTCGCCAGCGCGAGTCGGCGGATCCGATCTACTTCTCGAAGGCCGCCGCGCTCGTCGAACGCGCGACCGCCCGCGAGGTGCGCCAAGCGGACGTCGCGATCACCGCCGCAGCCGTCGCCAACGCCGCCCACGACTTCGCGACCGGGCTGCGCTGGGCCGACCTCGCCCTCCGGCTCGCGCCGGGCCGCGCGTCCACCTACGGCGTGCTCACCGACGCGCTCGTCGAGCTGGGCCGCTACGACGACGCCGTGGCCGCCGCGCAGCGGATGGTCGACCTCCGGCCGGATCTGGCCTCGCTGGCCCGCGTGTCGTATCTCCGCGAGCTCCAGGGCGATGTCGATGGTGCGATCGCCGCGATGCGCCGGGCGGTCGCGGCGGGATCGCCGCGGACCGAAGCCACGGCGTGGACCGAGGTGCAGCTCGGACACCTGCTCTTCGCGCGCGGGGATCTGACCGCCGCGGAGGCGGCCTATCAGAGCGCGCTCCAGCGCGTCGATGGCTTCGTGTACGCCGTGGCCGGGATCGCTCGCGTCCGCGCGGCCCAGGGCGACGACGCGCAGGCGATCGCGCTGTACGAGAAGGCCGTCGCGCGGCTCCCCACCCCGGAGCTCGTCGCCGCCCTCGGAGACCTGCGCCTGGTGGCCGGGGATGCCGCCGGGGCCGAGTCCCAGTACGCGCTCGTCGCCGCGATGGACCGGCTTCTGGTCGCGAACGGCGTGCGCACCGATCTCGACATCGCCCTGTTCTGGTCGGACCGAGCGCGCGAGCCCGAGCGGGCCCTCGCGGCCGCACGCGGCGAGTACGCGCGTCGACCCGCGAGCGTGCACGCCGCTTTGGCCCTCGCGTGGGCTGAATACCGGACCGGCGATCTCGCCTCGGCGCGCAGCCACAGCGAGGAGTCTCTCCGCCTCGGCACGCGCGACCCGCTGTTCCTCTACCGTGCCGGCGTCATCGCGCAAGAGGCCGGCGACCTCGAGCGCGCGCGCGACCTCTTGGGACGCTCGGCCGCGGCGAACGCCCGCGCGTCGGTGCTCTTCGCGGACGACCTCGGCCGCCGGCTCGGCCAGCTGCGGCTCGCGCAGCCATGACCCTCGTCGTGCGGGCGCTGCTGCTCGCGATGGCGCTGACCATCGCGTTCCCGGCCGTGGCATCCGCGCATCCGCTCGGCAACTTCACGGTGAATCGCTACAGCCGCCTCGAGGTCGGCCGCGATCAGATCACGCTGCGCTACGTCCTCGACCTCGCCGAGATCCCGACGCTCCAGGAGCTCGCGGCATCCGGGTTGCCTGGTTCAGCGGATAAGGCGCAGCTCGGACCGGTGCTCGCGCGGTTCGCCGAGCAGCTACGCCAGGGTGCCGAGCTGCGCGTCGCGGGCGCGGCCGCGCGCTGGACCCAGCGCGACGCGACGATCGACCTCGTGCCCGGCCAGGCGGGACTCTCGACCTTGCGCGTCGTCCTCACCCTCGTCGCGCCGGCGGACGCGACCGACGGCGCTTCCCTCGAGTATCGCGACACGAGCTTTTCCGACCGCGTCGGCTGGCGCGAGGTCGTGCTCCGGACAGAGCAAGGTGTGCGCCTCGACGGCGCGACGGCGGCCGGCGAGGACCAGTCCGATGAGCTCCGCCGCTACCCGACCGACCCGACCCGCGCGCCGCTCGCGGTCTCAGGCGCCTCCGCGACGATCCGCTTCGTCGCCGACGCTGGAGCGGACGCGGAGCCTCGCACCGCCGGCGCAGGCGGCGCGCGCTGGGGCGTCGACGCCATGGCCGACGGCGTCGCCGCGCTGATCCGTGCGGGGGCCGGAGGCGATGCCCTGGCGACGCTCCTCGCTCTCCTGGCCGCCGCCGCCCTCGGTGCGCTCCACTCGCTGACGCCGGGTCACGGCAAGACCGTGATGGCCGCGTACCTCGTGGGGATGCGCGGCACCCTGCGCCAGGCGGTCGCGCTCGGGAGCGTTGTCGCCCTGTCGCACACCGCGGGCGTCCTCGGGCTCGCGCTCGCGGTCCTCGGCGCGTCGAGCGTCATCGCGCCCGAACGCGTGTACCCGTACGTCTCCGCGCTGTCCGCGCTCATCGTCCTTGGCATCGGCGTGTATCTCGTCGGCCGGATGATCGGCCGACGCGCGCACACCCACTCCCACGCTCACGGTCACGCCGCTGACGCGGCGGGTCACGACCATCGCGACGGCCGGGTCGGCTGGCGCGCGCTCGTCGCCCTCGGCGTCTCCGGCGGCCTCATCCCCTCCGCCTCGGCGCTGCTCCTGCTCCTCGCGGGCCTCAGCCTGGGGCGACCGGATCTCGGCGTCGTGCTCATCGTGATGTTCGGCCTCGGGATGGGCGCGGTCCTCGTCGGGATCGGCCTCGGCCTCGTCGGAGCGGGCCATCTCGCGGAGCGGCACTTCGGCGACCGACCGGCCGCGCGGCGGATCGCGTCGCTCCTGCCCGCGGCCACCGCGGTCACGGTGCTGCTGGTCGGGATCGCTCTGTCGGTCCAGGCCGGCCAGCAGCTCATCGCCCGCGGCATCTAGGGTCCCCGTGATCGCCGCCACGCGGCGTGAACGCGAGACCTGGGGACCCGGCCTTACCCTCCGCTCATCCGTGGGGACGCCCGATGTCGTAACTCATGACAAGGATGCCGACATGGCTCTGGTCGCGCGCATCGCCGCGCAGGACGCGCGGGCGCTGGGAGAGCTGTACGACGCGTACGGCCGGGTCGTCTTCGGCGTCGGCTTCCGTATCGCCGGCAGCCCGGAGGCGGCGGAAGAGGTGGCGCAGGATGTCTTCCAGGCGGTCTGGCGTCAGGCTCGCAGCTATCGCGCGGAGCGCGGCTCCGTCCGCACGTGGCTGCTCGCGATCGCGCGGAACGCTGCCATCGACTGGGGTCGCACCCACGGCCGGCGCAGCAACCGGGAGTACTCGCTCGACGCCGCTCCCGGGCTCGTCGCCGAGGTCCAGGTGGAGGAGCGCGTGATCGCCAGCCTCCGCGCCGAGCGCATCCGCGTGGCGGTACGCATGCTCCCGACCGAGCAACGCGACGTGGTGGCGCTGGCGTTCTGGGGCGGGTTGTCCCAGACGGAGATCGCCGCGCGGGCAGGCATCCCGCTCGGGACGGTGAAGAGCCGCATCCGGCTGGGCATGGAGAAGCTGCGCGAGCGGCTGGGTCCAGGAGGCGAGGAGTGACCGACCACCCGAGCGAGGATCTCGCCGCCTACGCGATCGGAGCGCTGGACCGCGCGGAACGCGCCGCAGTGGACGCGCACCTGCCGACGTGCGCCGCGTGCCGGGCGGACCTCGAGGCTCTCGGCGACGTCGCGTGGAGCCTCGCGGAGAGCGCGTCGCTCGACCCGCCCGCGCGCACGCGCGGGCGGCTCCTCGACGGCGTCCGCTCGAGCCGCTCGCGCGAGGAGCCTCCGCTCGTCGCGCTGTGGCGCGCGCTCACTCGCCCGGTCCCGATCGCCATACCCGTCGCGCTCGCCGTCGCGGTCGCGTTCGCGTTGGTCGGGCTGCGCGAGGCGCGGACGGACGCCGACGCGTACGCAAGGGCCGTCGCGGGTGTCGCTGACGGCCGCGTCGTGGCGCTGGCGCCGACCTCGGATGGAACGGCCCGCGGCGCGCTCGTGGTCCCTTCCTCGGGCAGTCCCTATCTGATCCTGCAACTGCCCGCGGCGCCCGCTGGCAAGACGTGGGAGGCCTGGGTGATCCGCGGCGAGCGTCCGCTCGCCGCTGGGATCACCGGCGAGCGCTCGGGCCTCGTGACGCTCGTCCTGAGCCAGGCGCTCGTGCCCGGGGACGTCGTCGCCGTCACCTTGGAGGAGGCCGGAGGGGTCGCTGTGCCGCGGGGCCAGCCGGTGCTGCTCGGGAAGACATAGCGTCCGTTCAGGTCGCCCCCTTACGCGTGCCGATGCTCTGACGCCCGGCCGACCGATACCGGATCGGCATGGAGGGGCACGCTTGTTTGGTGGATGCTCCCGCCCGGTGGAGGCGACCTTCCAGGAGAGACTGACCGTGGAGGCGGGCCGGGCGCGGCGCGCCGAGCGCTTCCTCGCGCTCCTCATGGTCGCCGTTCCCGAAGGCCAAGGCTCGTCGGATGAGGATCTCGCCGCGCTCGCCAAGGCCATCCGCGAAGAGATCCGCGTGTACGACGTGGCCGAGCGCGTCGGCAGCGACGTCATCGCCATCCTTCTCCCCGAGGCCGACAGCGAGAACGCCGCGTCCGTGGGACGGCGCGTGGAGAAGCGTCTCGGCCGCTCTCTCACGATGGGCGTCTCGACGCTGCCGCTGCCGGTGAGCACTCCGAGCGGCCTCGTGGAGACCGCGACCGCCGCGCTCGGGATCGCCAAGAGCGCGGGCGGCGGGATCCGCGTCTGGGAGACGAACCTCTCGAAGGGACCGCGCGGCGCGGTCACCGGCATGCACAGCCCCGTCGATCACGTGCCGTATCTGGCGGATCCCTCGCGCCTCGCGACGCCGACCCTCCAGAAGACCGTGCCCGCCACCTTGCTCGCGGAGCACAACGCGGTCGTGGTCGGGACGGAGGGCGGCGTGATCACCATCGCGCTGCCGCGGCCGAGCTCTGCCGCGGTCGACGCGATCTCGCGCGCCACAGGCCTCGCGGTGTATCCCGTGTACAGCAGCTCCGCGGACATCGAAGCGGCCCGCGGCCGCGTCGCGGCGGGGATCTAGCCGGAGCTCGTCGCTCCCGCGGACCCCGGTCGCGCGCTGTTGCGCGCCTCTTCGCGCTGGACCCCGCCGTCCGCTCCCTTGAAGAGGTAGCCCACGCCCGGCACGGTCTGGATGACGTCGCGCTGCACGCCGTCCGATCCGAGCTTTCGGCGCAGGCGGCTCACGTTCAGCTTCACGAGGTCGCCGCCGACGTCGGCGTCGTAGCCCCATACGCCTTCGAGGATCTCCTCCTGTGTCAGCACGCGTCCCGGGTTCGCCATGAAGTGCCGTAGCAGCTTGAACTCCGTCGGTGAGAGGTGGATCGGCGCGTCCTGCGCTTTCACTTCGTGCGTCGACTCGTCGAGCACGATGTCGCCGGTGCGGTAGATCGACGGCGCCGGACGGCCGCGCACCTGCACCGAGCGCCGCAGGATCGCCTTCACCCGCGCCACGAGCTCCTTGGGGCGGAACGGCTTCGTGATGTAGTCGTCGGCGCCGAGCTGGAGGCCACGCAGCACGTCCGTCTCGTCCTGTCGCGCGGAGAGGATGAGGATCGCGACGTGATCGTCGATGTGGCGCATGCGCTCGAGGACGACGAAACCGGCCAGCTTCGGCAGGTTGAGGTCGAGGACGACGAGGTCGGGCTTCTCGCGCTCGAAGGCATCCAGTCCGGTCTCGCCGTCGTACGCGCGCACCACTTCGTAGGACTCACGCCGGAGGGCGTAGTCGAGGAGCTCGACGAGATCGCGGTCGTCGTCGACGACCAGGAGCTTCAGGTCCGGTGTGCCTCCTGCGTGAGCTCGCGGGCCTTCGGAAGCGTGAAGTGTACCGAAGTGCCCTGGCCGGCAGCGCTCTCGATGCCGATGTCGCCGCCCTGCGCCTGCACGATGGCGCGAGAGATCGTGAGCCCGAGGCCGAGACCGCCCGCGGCCTCGCGCGCCTCACGCGAGCGGTAGAAGCGCTGAAAGAGGCGCGGCTGCTCGTCGACGGGGATGCCGGGGCCTTCGTCGCGGACCGAGACCTCCACCGCGCCGCCTTTCGGTCGTGCCATCACCGTGACCGTGCCGCCTTCAGGCCCGTACTTGCTGGCGTTCATGATCAGGTTCGCGAGGACCTGCCCGGTGCGCCGCGGATCCGCGAGGACGCGGTCGGCGTTCGGCGGGATGTCGCTGACCATCCGCTGGCCGCGCGCCTCCAGGTGCGGGCCGACGAAGAGGAGCGCCTCCTCTAGCGCGTGACGCACGGTGGTGGGAGTGGTGCGCACCTGGAAGGTGCCCGCCTCGATGCTCCCGGCGTCGAGAAGGTTCTCGACGAGGTTCTCGAGTCGGAGCGCGCTCCGCTGCAGCGTCCCGACCATTCGCTCGAGCTCGTCGCGCGGCATCGAGAGCGCGTCCTGGACCACCAGGTCGAGCGACGCGATGAGCGCAGTGATGGGACTGCGCAGCTCGTGCGCGACCTGGAGCAGGAAGTCCTCCTTGAGTCGCAGCAGCTCCGCCTGCGACGTCACGTCGCGGACGGTGTGGATCCAGCCTACACGGCCGGTGATCTCGGTCGAGACGATCTCGAGCACGCCCATGCGCTCCTCGCGCGGGAACCACGCGCGCCGCACAAGGTGACCGTCCGTCTTCTGCACGGTCGCGGCGCCGCTCACGAGCAGCAGCTCGTCGAGCTCGCGGCCGACGAGCTGGTCCTCGCCGAGCAACCGGAACGCCGCGGGGTTCGCGCTGGCGATGCGGTCGTCGGGACCGGTCACGAGGACGCCGTCCGTCAATGCGACGAACGCGTCCTCGAGGGCGAGAGCGCCCAGCGGGCCGGCTTGCTGCGGCATCGCCCGATCATGCTCCCTTACGGCGCTCCGCCTTGCCGCGCCGCGATGGCCAGCGCCGTGGCGAGCGTGTCGATCTCGCTCACCGGCTTGTCGGGCCGCAGCCGCACGATCCGCGGGAAGCGCATGGCCAGGCCGGACTCATGGCGATCGCTCGGCTGGATCGAGTCGAAGGCCACCTCGATGACCGTGTCGGGATCGACGCTGCGGATACGCCCCCGGTCCTCGCGGGTGTGGGCCAGGAAGTGATCGGTCATCTCGGCGATCTCCGTGTCCGTGAGGCCCGAGTACGCCTTCCCGATCGTGCGCAGGCGCCCCTCGTCGTCACGCACCGCGAAGGTGTAGTCGGAGAGCACGCCGTGGCGCTTGCCGTGGCCCCATTCGACGGCGACCACGACGACGTCGAGCGTGGTGAGCGCGCGCTTCACCTTGAGCCATTCCATGCCGCGGCGGCCCGGCCGGTACGGCGAGCGCGGGTCCTTGACCATCAGCCCCTCGTTGCCGCGCTCGCGCGCCGCGGAGAACTCACCCTCAAGGGCCTGCACCAGGTCGTCGCCGGTGAGGTCCACGCGTCGCTGGTCAGGAACACGGAGCGGACCCTCGAGCGGGAGCGCGCGCAAGAGAGCGCTGCGCTCCGCGAGCGGCAGCTCGAGCAGCGGGCGACCGTCGCGCTCGAGGATGTCGAAGGCGACCAACGACGAGGGCATCTCGCTCTGCATCTCGCCACCGACCTCCTTACGTCCGAGCCGGCGCTGGAAGTCGACGAACGGGATGGCGCGGCCCTCCCGGAACGCGAGGATCTCAGCGTCCAGGACGAGACTGCCGGGCAGGGCGCGCAGCGCGTCGAGAAGCTCGGGGAAGCGATCGGTCACGCGGTCGAGCGTGCGCGAGAAGACCTCGACGCGGTCGCCGGACTTGTGGACCTGTGCCCGCACGCCGTCGTACTTGTCCTCGACGAGGTAGGGCGGCGGGAAGCGCTTTCCGACCTCCGCGAGGTCGAGGACCGGGGTCGCGAGCATCATCCCGACCGGCGCGAAGTACGCGAACGCGGCGCCCTCGAGCGTTCCGCTGCGCGCGCGCACCGCCGTGGTGCCGATGTCGCCGCCGAGCATGTTGGCCCGCGCGACGGCCTCGCGCTCGCGGCCGAATGCCTTCGCCAGCGCCTCCTCGACCAGGCTCTCGCGGAGGCCGATGCGCATGTCCCCGCCGGCGATCTTCGTGACGTAGCGCGCCTCCGGTCCCGTGGCGCGCGCCATGAGCGCGCGCACCAGGACGCGCTTGGCGTTCGAGCCCTTCGTCGCGGCGATCTCCTCGAACGCCGCGTTCAGGTCCGCCAGCGTCAGTTGCCGCGGGTCCGGCGGAGCGCTCGTGATGAGCTCCGCGGCCACGTCGCCGAGGTCGGCGTGGCGCTGGTAGGACGCGCCGATCTCGTCGCCCTTCGCGCGAGAGCGCTCGAGGATCGCGTCCGTGAGCGCGCTCCAGCCGACGTTGAGGACACGCTGATCGGCGCGTGAGAACGGACCGCCCGCGAAGAGCCGCGCGGCGATCGCGAGATCTTCGTCGTCGAGCGTCGCGAAGTAAGCCGCGAGGGCCGCCTGCTTCTCGAGCTTCTTCGTCGTGCCGCGCACCGCGGTCGCGGCCGCGACCCAGTCCGCGAAGAGGGAAGACACGTCCCCATCCTGTACCGTCGCCCGAGTGACCGGACCGGCGCCGATGCAGCGCGTCCCCTATGGCGAGGGCGAGATCGACTTCATGATCCAGCCCTGGTTCGACGTCGACGTCGTCGCGTCGAAGACGGCCGCGCCGCTCGCGGACCTCGGTCGCGCCGCGCGCGAGGCGCTCGCGGCACCGCTCGGCGCGCCGCCGCTGCGCCAGCTGGCCGCGGATCTGCGGAAAGGCGCGCAGGTCGTGATCGCGGTCACCGATCTCACGCGCTCGTCGCCCGACGCCGTGCTCGTGCCGCCGCTCCTCGACGCGCTCAACGCGGCGGGTGTGCGGGACGGGAGCATCACGGTGATCGTCGCCGTCGGGCTGCACCGCGCGACGACAGAGGCCGAGAAGCGAGAGAAGCTGGGCGCCGTCGTCGACCGCGTGCGCGTCGTCGACTCCGACGGTCGCGATCCTTCGAAGTGGGCGGACCTCGGGTCGATCCCGCCGTACGGCGTTCCCGGATGGACGCAGAAGATCGTCAAGGACGCCGACCTCGTCATCGCCACCGGTGTCGTCGAGCCGCACCAGTACGCCGGCTGGTCGGGCGGGCGCAAGACGGTGGCCATCGGGTGCTGCGGCGAGCCCGTGATCACGGCGACGCACGGCATGCGGTTCCTCGAGGACCCCGGGGTCCGGCTCGCGCGCATCGACGGCAACCCCTTCCACGAGACCATCCGCGAGATCGCGAAGCGCGCGGGCCTGCGGTTCTGCGTGAACGTCGTCAACGACGACCGCGAGCGCGCCATCGCCGTCGCCGCGGGAGATCCCGATGCCGTCCTCGCGCACCTCGTGCGCATCGGCAGCGAGGTCTTCACGCGGCCCATCGACAAGCAGTACGACATCGTCATCGCCGGCGTGGGTGCGCCGAAGGACGTGAATCTCTACCAGGCCTCGCGCGCCGCGACCTACCTGCGCTTCGCGCCGACGCCCGTGGTCCGCGCGGGTGGCGCGATCGTCATCCCCGCGCAGCTGCCCGAGGGCGCGGGCTCGGGGGCGGGGGAGGAGCGCTTCCTCGCGGCGCTCGAACGCGCGGAGTCACCCGCGGCCGTCGTCGAGGGCGCGCGGCGCCACTTCGAGGGCGGCGAGCAGCGCGCGGTGATGGTGGCGCTCACGCTGCAGCACTGCCTCGTGATCGTCGCGGGATCCGAGGAGCCCGACGTCGTCCGCCGCGCGAAGCTGCGGCCGGCAATGGACGTCGAGGAGGGCCTCGACCTCGCGTACGAGCACATCGGCCGTCCGGAGCGCGCGAGCGTGCTCATCGTGCCCCGCGCGCTGCACACATTGCCGGTCGTGACCGAGCGCGCCCGCGCCTAGCTGGCATGGAACGCGCATGATCCGCTAGCGCGATGGGGTGCTGCCTCGGCGGATGCTTCCGGTTGATCTTCTACGCGCTGTGGCGCGCGATCCTTGCGGCCGCGATCGCGATGCTCTTCGCGCGCGTGGACGCCTATGTGGAGCGCCGCGGCCTCGACGACACGATGGCGGGACGCGCGTGGCGCGCCTATCGCGCGAAGAATGTGAAGAAGGAGCAGACGCCGCCGCACGGCTAGTTCCGGTGTCGATCCGGCCTCGATCCCGATCGTTGCGAGGTCATCAGACAAGTCCCGACTGATCTTTCGTTGACCTGCTAGCCACCAAGCGTAGGTTCACGCCCTCGTAGAAGGGCGACCGCGTTGGGGAGAAGGTCGAGGCGCTCGGGGGCGCTGACGCTCGCGCTGGCGATGCTGATCGGGCTCTGGCCCGGGTCTCCGCTCGTTCAGCGCGCGCAGGCCTACGGCGAGACCGTCGCGAGCCCGCGGTACATCGCGGCGGCGGTCATGCCCAACGGGCAGGTCCGGCTCGTGTTCTCGAACAGCGGGACCGAGGTCCGCTTCGCGCGATACACGCGCGAGACGGCGCTCGACCCCTCGGTCGTGCTCGGTGCGGTCAGCTCGGCCTACCCGCAGCTCGCCACCTTCCGCGGGCGGCTGGTCGCCGCCTTCGTCGACACGCGCCCCGGCCTCTCCGGGCGCCTGGCCTTCCGCGCCAGCGACGACAGCGGCGCCTCCTGGTCGGCGCCCCTCTATCCCTTCGCCGCCGAGACCTTCGACCCCTTCGGCTTCGCGCCGCGCGTGGTCGCCTCGCGCGATAGCCAGACCCTCTACGTCTTCAGCGGCTCGGGCGTCCCCCGGTACCGC
>JACPOT010000029.1 GCA_016191385.1 Chloroflexota bacterium
ACCTATCTCGAGCGCCGGCTCCGCTCGCGCGAGCTCGGCGGCCTCGGCGCTGCGCGGGAACGTCACCAGGAGCGATGTCGAGCGCACGATCCCATCGCGGTGCGCGCGCATGATCCCGCGATCGACCGGCTCGCTGTAGCCAAGGTCGTCGGCGGTGACCACCAGCATCAGCGATACCCCCCGCGCGTGGCGCGGATGCGGATGCGGATGAGGTCGCGGATCATGCGGGGAATGTCGGCGAGGAGGCGGACCGAGGAGTCGTTCTCGTCGCCGAGGACGAAGGGCACCTCCGTCACCCGATAGCCGTGGCGTGTCGCGAGGTACAGCACCTCGGCATCGAAGGCGAAGCCGTCGATGTACTGGCGCGTGAAGAGCGCCCTCGCCGCTTCGGCGGTGTAGGCTTTGCCGCCGCACTGCGTGTCCTCGAGGCCCGTAGGGACCAGGACGCGGACGAGCGCGCGGAAGGCGTGGCTCATAGATCGCCGCAGGAGCGGTCTCCTGACCACCGATCCGGGCACGTAGCGCGACGCGACGGCGATATCCGCCCCGGCGCGCAGGGCGTCGAGCAGGCGGTCGACCACCTCGACGGGGATGGTGAGGTCAGCGTCGAGGAATAGCACCGGGTCGCCGCGCGCCGCGAGGATGCCCGCGCGGACGGCCGCGCCCTTGCCGCGGTGCGGCAGGGGCAGGTAGTGGACCTCGAAGCGCGGAGAGGCCAGCTCGAGGGCCGCGCTCCCGACGACGTGGCGGGTGTCGTCGGTCGACCCGTCATCGGCGACGATGATCTCCGTCGTGGCGGCGAGTGAGCGGAAGAACTCCGCGCAGCGCGAGAGGCTCGCCGGAAGCCGGCGAGCCTCGTTGTATGCGGGAAGGATGACGCTGAGTGTCAGTCGCGCCGCGGGCCGCGGAACGGCGGGCCGCCCGGACCGCGCCGGAACGGCGGCCGGTCGCCGCCGCGATCGCCGTCGCCGCGCTCGCGGAAGCGGTCGCGCTCGGCACGCTGCCGCGCCTCAAAGGCCTCGGTGCCCTCTTCGCCGACGCTGCGCATCGACAGGTTGACGCGACCCTGGCGGTCGACCTCGGCGACCTTGACCTTGACGCTGTCGCCGACCTTGACCACGTCCTCGACGCGGTTCACCCGGTCGCCCGACAGCTCGGAGACGCGCACGAGGCCTTCCTTGCCGGGGAGGTACTCGACGAACGCGCCGATGGACATGATCCGCGTGACCTTGCCGTCGAACACCTCGCCGACCTCGGGCTCTTTGGTGAGGCCCTCGATCATGCGGCGGGCCTTCTCGCGGCCTTCGGCCTTGGCGCCGGTGATGCGCACCGTCCCGTCGTCCTCGACCTCGACGTTCGTGCCGCTCTCGGTCTGGATGGCGCGGATCATCTTGCCCCCGGGGCCGATGACCTCGCGGATCTTGTCGGGGTGGATCTTGATGGTCTCGATGCGCGGCGCGTGGCGGCTAAGGTCGGCGCGCGGCTTGTCGATGACCCTGCGCATGGCCTCGAGGATGACGAGCCGCGCCTCGCGCGCCTGCGCGATGGACTCGCGGACGATCTCCTTCGAGAGCCCCTTGATCTTGATGTCGAGCTGGATGCCGGTGACGCCCTTCTCCGAGCCTGTGACCTTGAAGTCCATGTCGCCGTAGTTGTCTTCCATCCCCTGGATGTCCGTGAGCAGGCGGTAGCCACCGGCCTCGTCGGTCACCAGGCCGACCGAGATCCCCGAGATCATGGCCTTGATGGGCACGCCCGCGTCCATGAGGGCGAGGGTCGAGCCGCACGTCGAGGCCATGGAGGTCGATCCGTTGGACGAGAAGGTCTCGCTCACGACGCGGATGGTGTACGGGAACTCCTCCTTCGTCGGGATCACCGGCAGGAGGGCCCGCTCGGCGAGAGCGCCGTGGCCGATCTCGCGCCGGCCCGCGCCGCGCAGCGGGCGCACCTCGCCCACCGAGAAAGGCGGGAAGTTGTAGTGGTGCATGTAGCGCTTGGAGTCGACGGGCGAGAGGGTGTCGATGATCTGCTCGTCCCCGGTCGGACCCAGGGTGCAGATCGAAAGGATCTGCGTCTGGCCGCGCTTGAAGATCGCCGAGCCGTGCGTGCGCGGGAGCACGCCGACCTCGACGGACAGCTCTCGGATGTCCTTGAGGCCGCGGCCGTCCGGCCGGAGGCCTTCCTCCATGACCGCGCGGCGGAACTCCTTCTTCACCACGGCATCGAAGGTCATCGCGACCTCGGCCTCGGTGACGTCGCCGCCCTCCGTCACGAGCGCGGCCACGGCCTCTTTGCGGACCTCATCCAGGCCCAGCTCGCGCTGCGCCTTGTCGGGGTGGCGGACCTTCGCGCGGACGCGGCTCTCGAGCCACTGCGCGATACGGCCGCTCTTGCCTTCCTCGACCTTCTCGAGGGTGAACTGCATCTTCGGCTTGGCGGCCTTCTTGATCAGCTCTTCCTGCGCGTCGATGCACAGGGCGATGCCCGTGCGCGCGAGGTCGATGGCCTCGAGGAGCTTCGCCTCGGGGACCTCATTGGCGCCGGCCTCGATCATCATCACGGCGTCGCGCGTGCCCGCGACGACGAGGTCGAGCTCGCTCTCGGTCATCTGGGTGATCGTCGGGTTCAGCGTCAGCTTCCCGTCGACCGTACCGACGCGCACGCAGCCGATGGGGCCCTGGAAGGGCGCCGGTGAGATGCACAGCGCCGCCGACGCCGCGTTCACGCCGAGAACGTCGGGGTCGTGCTCCTGATCGGCCGAGAGCGCGTAGATGATGACCTGCGTGTCGTTGCGGAAGCCCTTAGGGAAGAGCGGCCGGATGGGCCGGTCGGCGAGGCGCGCGCTGAGGATGGCCTCCTCCGAGGGACGGCCCTCGCGACGGGGGAACGATCCCGGGATCTTGCCCGCGGCGTAGAGGCGCTCCTCGAAGTCGACGGTCAGGGGGAAGAAGTCGATGCCGGGCCGTACCGTCGCGGAGACGGTGGCGGCGGCGAAGACGACCGTGTCGCCGTACTGGAGGGTGACGGCGCCGCCCGCCTGCTCCGCGAGCTTGCCCGTCTCGAAGACGAGCGGCTTCCCGTTGATGGTGGTCTGGGCTGTGGATATCGGCATGTGGTCCGTACGACCGGGTGGCGGCCCCTGGTGGGTCGCCCGCTAGCTCACCGCCGCAGGCCGAGCCGCCCGATGACCTCTTGGTATCGCTCGGGGCTCTTCCTGTGGAGGTACGCGAGCAGGCGCCGTCGCTGTCCGACCATCTGGAGCAGGCCACGCCGGCCGGCACTGTCGTGCGCGGCGGCGCGGAGATGCTCGGTCAGGTGTTTGATGCGTTCAGTGAGGACGGCGATCTGGACTTCCGGCGAGCCTGTGTCCTTGTCGTGCTGCCTGAATTCGGAGATCACGTCGCCCTTGGGTCGGAGCGGCACCCGTCGTTCCTTTCTTCTTCTTTTTCTTAGATATTCGTCGCACTGAGTCTACCTGAGGGCGGCTCTCACTGCCTCGACGTCCTCGCTAATGCGCGCGACGAGGGCATCAGCGTTCTCGAACCGCAGCTCGTCGCGGATCCGCGCGACGAACGAGGTGCTCGCCTCCTCGCCGTAGAGGTCGCCTGAGAAGTCGAGGAGGTAGGACTCGAGCACGCGCTCGCCGCCGCCGAAGGTCGGGCGGACGCCCAGGCTGGTGGCGGCTCCGAACGTCCGATCGCCGACAGTGACGCGCGTGGCGTAGATCCCGTCGCGCGGCAGCAGCCGCTCGGGCGGCGTGGATACGTTGATGGTCGGATAGCCCAGCGCGCGACCGCGCTTGTCGCCGTGCACGATGCTGCCGGGCACCGCGTACGGACGGCCGAGGAGCCGCTCGGCCGCGGCAACGTCGCCGGCCACGAGCGAATTGCGGATGCGAGTCGAGCTCACGACCGCACCGTCCCGCTCGACCGGCCGCATGATCTCGACGTCGAACCCGCGGTCCTTCGCGAGGTCCCGCAGCATCCGGACGTCGCCTTCGCGGTCGTGTCCGAAGCGGAAGTCCTCTCCGACCATCACGCGCTTCACGTCGCCGGCACGCACGAGCCGGTCGACGAAGTCGCGCGCCGACAGCCGCGAGAACGCGTCGTCGAACAGGAAGACCACGACGGTGCCCGCACCGGCGCCACGCAGCAGGGCTGTGCGCTCATTGATGTCCGAGAGCGCGGACGGCGGCGCGCCGGGCGCGAAGAACTGGATGGGCAGCGGATCGAAGGTCGCGGCCACGGCCGTGGCGCCCGCGCGGTCCGCGCGTTCGCGCAGCGCTCGGACGAGGTGCTGGTGTCCCATGTGGACGCCGTCGAAGACACCGATGGCCAGGTGCAACGGTCCGGGCGGCCATTCTTGCCAGCCACTGAACGGCGCCCACCCACCTAATGGCGAACTCAGATCACTTGCCAGCGGCGGCGCTCTCCTCCGCGGGTGTGATGACAAGCGGCCCCGCGACGCGCCACGGGACGCGGAGCGCGGGCGGTCGGATGAAGCACGCGGGCGCGGCCACGGCGATCACGTAGCCGAGGTAGTTGCCCTGGAAGTAGCGCCCGAAGAAGAGGAAGGCCAGGAGCGTCGCCGCGTAGCCCACGAGCAGGGCGTGTATCGAGGGGTCGCGGCGCAGGCGGCGAAGCGACCAGACCGCGAGGGGCACGGCGGCCGCCAGCTGGAACGCCCAGAATGGGAAGTCCTGCTGCGGATAACCGATGAGGCCGAGCGAGAGCAGCAAGGCGGAGAACCCCATGCCCGAGATCGGGTAGGACCACGCCGCGCCGCCGGCGTTGTACGCCACGATGTCGTCCCAGAACGCGGCCGGGTCACTGGCGATGAAGGGTACGAAGACCGCGGCCACCAGGAGCGCCCCGGCCCATCCCGCGGGCACCAGGGTGCGCGCGACCTCGCGAGGTGTCCGCGCGCCGTCCCGCCAGACCAGGTAGAGCGCCACGAACGGGAGGAGCACGCCGGCGTGCAGCTTGGCTGACGCGGCGATGCAGATGGCGAGGACGCCGAGCGTGCGGCGCTCCCGCTGAAGGAGCGCGATCCCCGCGAACAGGAAGAACAGGACGAAGAAGTCGTTGCGTCCCTCCACGACGAACGGGAAGAGCTGCGGATCGAGGGCAACGACCGCCACGAGCCCGAGCGCAAGGGCGCGCGGGGCGGCGGCCGGCAGGAGCCGCCACGCGACCGCCAGCGTGCCCAGATAGGCGGGCAGGTAGAGGAACCGGATGTCGAAGCCCTTCCCCAGGGCGTCGGCGGCTGCGACGAAGGGAACGGCGACGAGGAACAGGAGCGGGAAGTACGTGAGGTGGTAGAGCGCGGGATTGTTGATCATCGGCCAGTAGAAGAGCGGCGTATCGAGGTAGTCGGCGACGTAGGGGTCCTGCCCCGCGAGGAGCTTGCGCGCCGCCTCCTCGACCATGATCGCGCCGTCGTGGACGTACGTGTATGGCTTCCCCGTCTCGCGCAGGACGATGGCCGCGATGGTCGGGATCACCACGAAGATGGCCACGATCGCGGCTAGATGCAGCACGCGGTCGCGCGTGGTGAAGCGCGCGCCGAGACGATGGTCGCGCAGCGGATACAGAAGAGCCACGAGCCCGCACGCCAGTAGCCACGCGAAGCCCCAGAGACCCGGGAAGAGCTGCCACAGCGGCGCGTCCCTCGTGAGCTGTACGACCGTGTGGTCGGCGAAGAGCAGGAGCCAGTTCCCGATGGCGAGGGCGCCGACGATCTTCGCATCCAGAGACAGCTCGCTCGCGAAGCTCAAGGCTCTCACGCGTCCTCCCATCCGGAGAGCAGCGCCTCCGCATCGGCATCGAAGTAGCGCCGGTCGAGCTCGAGGAGCCGCTCGTCGGCGGGCCGCAGCCGCGCGAGGATACCGCCGGCACCCGCTGCACGGAGCCTGCCCAGCTCCTCTGCGTCCTCGACGCGGAGGGCTCCGACCGCGAGGCGACGCAGCGCCCCGAGGTGGGCGGCCGATCCGAGGGCGCGACCGATGTCCCGTGCCAGCGAGCGGACGTACGTACCCGAGCCGCAGACGATGAGGACGCGCAATGAAGGCGAGCGCCACGACGCGATGGCGAGCCGATGGACGGTCACGATGCGCGCCTCGGCGTGGACCTGTCCCCCGCCCCGGGCGATGTCGTACGCGCGCCGGCCTTCGATCTTGATGGCCGCGAAGTCGGGCGGGATCTGAGCGACCTCGCCGCGGAACGGCTCGAGCGCGTCATCGAGATCCGCCCCATCCAGGGACGGCGGCGCGGCCGCGCGTCGTGGCGTGCCGCCACGGTCATCCGTCGTGGTCTCGGAGCCGAAGACGATGCGCGCCGCGTAGACCTTGGGCGCCCGGTGCAGCGTGTTCGAGAACTTCGTCGCGCTGCCGACGAGAACAGGCAGGAGCCCGGTCGCGAGAGGATCGAGGGTGCCGGCGTGTCCGACACGTTTCACCCGCAGGGTCGCGCGTAGTGCCGCGACCACATCATGGGACGTCCAGCCGCTGGGCTTGTCGACCCCGATGACGCCCGCGGGCGCGGCCGCCGGGGTGCTAGGCGACGGCTGCACGCGCGGCCTCGATGGCGGACCGCGCCGCGGCGAGCACACGCTCGCGCACCTCGGGGAGCGAGCCCGGCACGATGCCGCCGGCCGCGCGGGCGTGGCCGCCGCCCCCGAAGGCCCCCATGAGCGCGGCCGCGTCGACCGAAGGCTCGAACGGCGACGTGCGGGCGGAGACCCGCACCCGCCCCGGCTCGGTCGCGTTGAAGAGCAGCGCGAGCCGGTTGCCGGTGCTGCGCGCGACCTGCTCCACGAGCCCGGACACGTCCTCCTGGCGGGCCCCGGCGGTCGAGAGGTCGCGCTCCTCGAGCCACGTCCACACCAGCTCGCCGCGGGTGTCGCGCTCGAGCCGGGCGAGCGCGATGCCCCAGAGCTTCATGGCCTCCGCCCGGCGCGAGCGGTAGACGTTGTAGGTGATCGCGGGCAGGTCCGCGCCGGCCTCGAGGGCCCGCGCGGCCACCCGGAGCGTCCGCGCGTCCGTGTTCGGGAACTGGAACGAGCCGGTGTCGGTCATGACCGCGAGGAGGATCGCCGTCGCCAGCGGTGCGGTCCAGGGGACCTCGAGAGCGTCGACGACGCGCGCGATCATCTCCCCCGTCGCCGCGCTGGTCGGGTCGACGAAATTGATGTCGCCGAAGAGGTCGTTCGAGGCGTGGTGGTCGATGTTGAGGAGGGGCACCCCGGGCAGCGTGAGCTTCGCGCGCGACCTGTCGCCGTGGTCCACGGTCACGACGAGGTCGACCTCGCCTGGCGCCTCGCGCACGAAACGGTCGCCTCCCGGAATGAAGCGGAAGCTGTCCGGGACGGGGTCGGCGCAGTGCAGCGTGACGCGCTTGCCCAGCTGATCCAGTGCCAGCGCGAGGGCGACGGCGGAGCCGATGGTGTCGCCGTCCGGATCGCGGTGCGACACGATCCCGATGCGCTTCGCTCCACGCAGGGCCGCGACGGCCTCCTTCACGATCCGTGCGCCTCGCGGTCCTGGCGGAGCAGCTCCGAGATGCGCGCGGCCTGCGCGGCGGTGCGGTCCTCGACGAACTGCAGCATCGGGACGGAACGCAGCTCCGTGCGCTTTCCCAGCTCGCGGCGGAGATAGGGGGTCGCGCGCCCGAGCGCCCGCATCGTCTCCTCACGCTGCTCGTCGTCGCCGAGGACGCTGACGTGGACGCGCGCGCTGCGCAGGTCGGCGGTCGTCTCGACCGCGGTCACCGTGGCGAAGGTGATGTGCGGGTCGGTCAACTCCTCGCTGATGAGCGTGCCGAGCTCGCGCTGGAGGAGGGAGTTGACCCGGTCGGTGCGCCTATACGGCACGCGCTCACCCCCGCGGCTTCGCGACGACCGCGTACGCCTCGATGATGTCGCCGACGACGACGTCGTTGTTCCCCTCGAGGGTGATGCCGCACTCGAGGCCCGCGGTCACCTCGCGCGCGTCGTCCTTGAAGCGCTTCAGGGACGAGAGCTTGCCGTCGTGGACCACCGTGCCGCCACGGAGCACGCGGGCCTGAGCGCCGCGGCGGACCACGCCGTCGACGACCATGCAGCCGGCGATCGTCGTCTTGCCCGCGGTGAAGGTCTGACGCACTTCGGCGTGACCCATGACCTGCTCGACCATCTCGGGCTCGAGCATCCCGACCAGCGCCTTGGCCATGTCGTCGAGCAGCTCGTAGATGACCTTGTAGAGGCGCACGTCGACCTGCATCGAGTCGGCGACGCGCTTGGCCGGGGCATCGAGCTTGTTGTTGAACCCGATCACGACGGCGCCGGAGGTGGCCGCGAGCGTCACGTCCGACTCGGTGATGTCGCCGACGGCGGCGTACGCGACGTTCAGCCCGACCTCCTCCTGAGGCAGCTTGGCCAGCGCGCCGCGGATGGCCTCGAGCGAGCCCTGAGCGTCGGCTTTGAGGACGATCCGCAGCTCCTTGGCCTTGGTGTCGCTCTGCTGCGCGAACATCTCGTCCAGCGTCGGCGGCCGCTCGCCCGCCACGGCGGACGCGCGCCGGCGCTGCTCGTTGGCGACGGCGAGCCGGGCGGCCTTCTCATCCGCCACCACGCGCAGGACGTCGCCGGCCTCGGGCACGTCGGGCAGGCCCAGGATCTCGACCGGGCGCGACGGCTCGGCGCGATTCACGGTCTTGGCACGGTCATCGACCATCGCGCGGATCTTGCCGAACGTCGTCCCCACCACGACCAGATCGCCGCGCTGCAGCGTTCCCGTCCGGACGAGGACCGTCGCGATGGCGCCGCGGCCGCGCTCGAGGTGCGCCTCGACCACGTTGCCGATGGCGGCGCGCTCGGGATCGGCCTTGAGGTCGCGGACGTCGGCGACGAGCAGGATTACGTCAAGCAGGTCCTCGAGGCCCTGCTTCGTGCGGGCGGACACGGCGACCAGCGGAACATCTCCGCCGTAGTCCTCGATGGTCACGCCCTGCTCGGCGAGCTGCGCCTTGACCCGCTCGGGGTCGGCGTCGGGCTTGTCGATCTTGTTGAGCGCCACGACGATCGGGACGTTCGCCGCGCGGGCGTGCGAGATGGCCTCGACCGTCTGGGGCTGCACGCCGTCGTCGGCGGCGACGACGAGGACCGCGATATCCGTGACCGACGCGCCGCGCGCGCGCATGGCCGTGAAGGCCTGGTGGCCGGGCGTGTCGATCCAGGTGACCTTGCGGCCCTTGTGCTCGACCTGGTAGGCGCCGATGTGCTGCGTGATGCCGCCGGACTCGCGCGCGGTGATATTGGTCTCGCGCACGGCGTCGAGAAGGCTGGTCTTGCCGTGGTCGACGTGGCCCATCACCGTGACGACCGGCGGCCGCTCGCGGAGCCGCGAGGGATCTTCGTCGGTCCAGAGGACCGGGCGGGCCGGGGCCTCCTCCGCGACCTCATCGCCGGCCTCCAGAAGCGCCGGCTCCTCCGCGACGACCTCGATGCCGAGCTCCCCGGCGGCGAGGGACGCGGTATCGAAGTCGATGGTCTGATTCACGGTCGCCATGATCCCGAGGTTGACGAGTGTCTGGATGACGTCCACGACCGAGGAGTCGAAGGCCTTGGCCAGCTCTCCCACCTGGATAGAGCGCGGCAGCGCCACGGGCGCGCGGCCGTCCGGCGCCAGTACCGCCGTCGTGACGACCGGCGCCACAGGCTGCTGCGGCGGCGTCGAGCCGCGGTCTGGGCGCCGGCGCGGACGCGGTCCGCGCGGAGGCGGGAAGCGCCTGGGTCGTGCCTTCGGCATCTAGCTCCTTCTTCGTTGCGCGGCCGCGGCAAGCTCCTGGTGGAGCCGCTCGCGCGTCGTCTCGTCGATCGC
>JACPOT010000030.1 GCA_016191385.1 Chloroflexota bacterium
CGCGATCCCGTTCGGCGTGCTCACCTGCGACACGGTCGCGCAGGCGAAGGCCCGGGCCGGCGGGAAGCAGGGCAACAAGGGCGCCGAGGCGATGGCCGCCGCGCTGGCCCTGGTCGGCCTCCGTCAGGCCACGGAGTCGAGCAGGTCACGCAGGGCACGGAGCGCCTCCACCGCGGCCCGGCGATCGACCTCATAGAAGGAGAGGCTCCCACCCGGTAGGGCCTGCGCCACGGCCCCAAGGTCCGCACCGATGACCGTCGCGATGACGGGGTAGCCGCCGGTCGTCTGGCCGTCCGCTAGCAGGACGATCGGATCTCCGCCGTGCGGTACCTGGATGGCGCCGGCCGCGACGCCGTGCGAAAGGATCTCCGGTCCCCCCGTCTCGAGGGCGGCACCTTCGAGGCGGACGCCCATGCGATCGCTGCGCTGGCTCACGCGCAAGGTGGTCCCGCGCATGAACGCGTCGGCGCCTCGGACCCGTTCGGCGTGTGGTCCACGCATCACGCGGACGGCACCGTCGTCGCCCCTTAGGAGGAGGGACCGCCCCGCGCGATCGGCGCCCCACCGCGCGGCACCGAGCGGAAGCTTGTCGCCGGCGGCGAGCGGACGCGGCAGGGGGCCGATGGCAGCGGGCAGGTATGTCGCGCGCGACCCGAGGACGGCCTCGAGCGCGAGTCCGCCGGAGACCGCGAGATACGCGAACCGCGTTCGCTCGCTCCCTTCGACGGTCACCTCTTCCCCGGCACGAACGAAGATCGCCGTCCACCCTCCCACGCCGCCACGCGTGCGCACGCGCACATCCGGCCCGCTCGCCGCGATGAGCCGTGGCTCATCGAGGGTGAAACGGAACGGGACGCCGACGATCTCGATCGCCGCCATGTCGGCCGGAGTGTTCCCGACGAGCCGCTGCGCAGCCTCGAATGCGAGCGGATCCGCGGGCCCGGCGATGGGGATCGCGCTGCGCAGATGACCGAAGCGCCCGCGGTCCTGCACCGTGGAGCGGAAGCCCGCCTCGAGGACGTGGAGCGTCACAGCGCGACGAACCGCACGCGGTCACCGGGCCGGATGAGCGCGGCCGGGTCGCGTCCGGGATCGAAGATGGCGACCTCGGTCGCGCCGATGAGGCGCCAGCCCCCGGGAGAGGCGTTGGGATAGACGGCGGTCTGCCCGTCGGCGATCGCGACCGAGCCGGCGGGCACGCGGGCACGGGGAGACGGCAGCCGCGGCGCCACGATCCGCGGATCCAGACCAGCGCAGTACGCGAAGCCCGGCATGAACCCCAGGAAGTACGCGAGGTGGTCGCGCCCGGTGTGTGCCGCCACGACCTCCGCGACGGCGAGCCCCGACGCCCGCGCGACGTCCTCGAGGTCGGGCCCGTCGTAGCGCGTCGGGATGTCGACCGTCCGGCCCGTCTCGAAGGCGCCGGGGTCGCCCGGCGTGTCCATCGCCGCACGTGCAGCTCTCTCCGCATCGGCGGCGTCGAGCCCGAGCGGGTCGTAGCGCAGCAGGACGGATGCATACGCCGGCACGGCGCGTCCGTGGCCGAGCGCTTCCCAGGCATCGGCGATGGCAGCGGCGCGCGCCGCGACGGCTGGGTCGATCCGCTGGTCGAGCTCCACGAGGAGCGCCGCTTCGCCGAACGCGACGATGCGCTCGGTCACGTCTTGGAGAGGGCGCGCACCTCGATGCCCGCGTCCGCCAACGCGCGGCGCACGGCCCGCGCGATCGCCGGTGCGCCGGGCGTGTCGCCATGGATGCAGATCGTGTCGACGGTCGGTGCGAGCCTCACGGCCTGAGCGGCGGCCGCGGCTGGATCGGTATGGACCGCACCCGGCAGCTTCCGCGACCGCAGCGTGCCGTCCGGCTCATACGCGCGGTCAGCGAATCCCTCGCGCGCCACGCTGATCCCCGCCGTCTTGGCGGCGCGCTCCATCGCCGATCCCGGCGGCGCGAACAGCACAAGGTCCTCGTCGAATGAGCGTACCGCCTCGACGATCGATGCCGCCACGGTATCGTCCCGTTCACCCTTGTTGTAGAGCGCGCCGTGCGCCTTGACGTGCGCGAGCGTCGCCCCGGCCTGCTCCGCGACGCGGTGGATCGCTTCGAGCTGGGCGCGGATCTCATCGACGAGGTCGCCCGGCGCCATCTCGATCGCCACGCGCCCGAAGTTGGCCTTGTCGGGATATCCCGGATGCGCACCGACCGCGACGCCGTGCCTCAGCGCGAGCTCGATGGTGCGCGCGATCGTGTCCGCATCGCCCGCATGCGCACCGCACGCGATGTTGGTCGAGGTGATGTGAGGCATCACCTGCTCGTCGCGACCCGCGCCCTCACCCAGATCGCTGTTCAGGTCGACGCTGACCATGCGACGGGAAGGTACGACTTTGAGGATGGAGTGAGGCGGGCGCCCGCCCGAGC
>JACPOT010000031.1 GCA_016191385.1 Chloroflexota bacterium
CGAGGACACGCGGGACGCGCGGATCGAGATCTCCCAGGAAGCGCAGAAGAAGTTCGGACGCGTCGTCTCGTGGGGCGCGCAGTGCGGCGAGGTCGGGCAGATGTTCACGCACCTGGCCCTCCCGGTCATGACCCGCCTGCGGATCGCCGAGCGCGAGGTCCTGGACGCACTCGTCGCTTCGGGGATCGCGCGGAGCCGCGCGCACGCCCTCGCCTGGTGCGTCGCGCTCGTTCGCCAGCACGAATCCGACTGGCTCGGTGAGCTCAGGCAGGCGATGGAGAGCGTCGCAAAGGCGCGGTCGCAGGCGCCCAAGCTGAACTAGGTGGCCCTCTCGCAGGCCCTTCCGCGCGAGGAGGCCACCGAGCTCCTCGACGCGTACTCGCGGGCCGTCATGACGGTCGTCGAGCGGGTCGCGCCCTCGGTCGTACAGGTGGCCGACGGCCGCGGCGGTGGCAGTGGCGTTGTCATCGCACCGGATGGCTACGTGCTCACGAACGCGCACGTCGTCGAGCGCAGTGACCGCGCCAAGGTCGGCCTCGCCGACGGCCGGAGCGCGGAAGCGCGCATCGTTGGGCGCGATCCCGCGAGCGACCTTGCCGTGCTCCGCATCAACGCGGAGCGCCTCGTTGCTGCCGAGCTGGGCGACTCCGACGCCCTGCGTGTGGGGCAGCTGGTCATCGCCATCGGCAACCCGCTGGGGTTCCAGTCGACCGTGACGACCGGCGTGGTGAGCGCTCTCGGGCGCTCGCTCAACGCCCGCGATGGCCGGCTCATCGAGAACGTGATCCAGACCGATGCGGCGCTCAACCCAGGCAACTCGGGCGGACCGCTCGTGGACACACACGGCCGGGTCGTCGGCATCAACACCGCGGTCCTCGCGTCCGCGCAGGGGATCTGCTTCGCCATCCCGGCGAGCACGGCCAGCGTCGTCGCCGCGGCGCTCATCCGCGACGGTCAGGTCCGCCGCGCGCATCTCGGCGTCTCCGCGGCGCCGACCCCCATCGGTCGCGCCCTCGCGGCGCATCTGGGTCTGGCGGTCGCTGAGGGGGTCCGCGTCGTGGAGGTCGCTCCGGGTTCGCCTGCCGAGCGCGGGGGCATCCGCGCCGGAGACATCCTCGCATTCCTCGGCGGATCGTCGCTGCCGACCCTTTCGGCCCTGCAGCGCGTGCTCACGGCGGAGCGGATCGGCGCGGCGCTGGCGGCCGTCGTCATCCGCCGCGGCGAGCGGCTCGAGCTGTCGGTCATGCCGGCGGAGGCGCGCTGACCTCAGCGCGACGTGCCACGATATGAGCGTGGGAAGCATGACCGCTCAGCGCTTCGCGCAGGGCATGACCTACGACGAGTTCAAGACCGCGATGACCCGCAACCAGGAGCGCTTTCAAGCGAACGAGGAGCGCGTCAAGCTCACGAGCGACGATGCCGGCGCGTTCCGGAAGCGGCCGTTGCGGGTGGCGGTGCTCGCCGCGGACTGGTGCGGCGACGTGGTCGCGAACCTGCCAGTGCTCGGGATCATCGCCAAGGAGGCTCCGGAGCTCGATCTTCGCGTCTTCGAGCGCGACGCCAACGCCGACCTCATGGAGCAGTACCTGAATCAGGGCCAATACAAGTCCATCCCCGTCTTTGCCTTCTTCGACGCGGCGTGGAACGAGGTCGGGGTCTTCATCGAGAGGCCGGAGGCCGTCACCGAGATGCGCGCGAAGAAGCGCCGCGAGATCTTCGCGAAGCACCCCGAGTTCGGCTCGCCCGACGCCCCCGTCGACCAGCTGCCCGAGGACGTTCGCGCGCGGCTGCAGCAGGAGCTGCAGAAGATGCGCGACGACACCATCGACCAAGCCAACGCCCAGGTCGTCCGCGAGCTCCGGGCCATCGCCGAAGGCCGGGCCACGCGGGGCGGCGCACGGCAGCTCGCGGGCCCTCTCGCCACCGGTGGCTAGGGCACCCACTCCCGTCCGCGTCCGCATCACCTACTGCTCCGCCTGCGGTTATGAGCCGCAGACCGTCGAGCTGGCGGCGGCGCTGATGCGCGAGTTCGGCGAGAGGCTCTCCGCCATCGAGATCATCCCCTGGGAAGAAGGCACGTTCGACGTCCGAGTGGGCGACACCTTGGTCCATTCCATGTCCCGCGACGGGGGTTTCCCCCGCACCGCGGACGTCCTCCAGGCCGTGAAAAGGGCCATTTCCGCCTAGTTGCGGCGGTCTCATCGAGATCGACTAGTCATCTTCTACGGACGCTGACAGCCACTTCCGTATCCGTTTTCCTCACACCGGCGTATCGAGTCCGGACGCCTCCCGCTTCACAGTTCCGATACAGGAACGGGGAGGAACAGACACAAATGGCAACAGCAACGATCATGCACCAGCGGGCCAAGGTCCGGGTCGTCCTGGCGTTCGCACACCGCGCGATGCGGGACGCCTTCCGCCGGATGCTCTCGACGCGCACCGACATCGAGCTGGTCGGCGTCGCCGATGACTCCATGTCGGCCCTGGCCATGGTCGAGGCCTCCACCCCCGACGTCCTGATCCTCGACGAGTACCTCCCCGACTTCTCGAACATCGACGTCGCGGCCGCGGTCTACAGCGGCCACCCCGGAACGCGGATCGTCCTCGCGGCTCGCGACCACGACCTTCGTGACACCAAGCAGAGCCGCCTCGCGACCCTCGTCGTCCCGATGGAGCAGCCGTTCGCGGAGCTCGTGAACGCCGTGCACCGCGCGGCCGACATCGCTACCCCGCGCCTGCGGCTCCTGCCGTCGGCCGGTGTCTCGGCGGTCCCCGCCCGCGCCGGCATGTCTCGCGGGCTCGCGATCGGTGCCGTTGCTGCGGCCCTCGCGCTCGCGATCGCGATCGGTGCGTCCGACGCGCCGCGCGCGCTCGTCAGCGACAGCGATCAGACCGCGCCCGTGGTCCTTCCGGCTCCGGCGATCCCGGGTCCGGCCGGCGCGCAGGGCGCGAACGGCGCTCCCGGCATCCCCGGCCCGGTCGGTGCGCAGGGTGCGGTCGGCGTACGTGGCCCCGTTGGAGCTCAGGGTCCCGTCGGCGCTCAGGGTCCCGTCGGCGCGCAGGGTCTTGTTGGTGCGCCCGGTCGCGACGGTGCAGATGGCGCTCAGGGCATCGCGGGTATCGCGGGCGCTCCGGGTCAGGCGGGTCCCGCCGGTCCGCAGGGCGTCGCAGGTCCCGCTGGCGCTCCGGGCGCTCAGGGCGAGACCGGCGCCGCCGGTCCTCAGGGTCCCGCGGGTCCGCAGGGTCCCGCCGGCGTTCAGGGTCTCCAGGGCATCGCGGGGATCGCGGGCGTCGCAGGTCCGGCGGGTCCGGCTGGCGCGCAGGGCGAGACCGGCGCGACCGGAGCGACCGGTGCGACCGGGCCGCAGGGTCTTCAGGGTGAGCAGGGCATCCAGGGTCCCGGGCGCCCAGGGTCCGCAGGGCATCCAGGGTGAGCAGGGCCCAGCTGGACTGATCGACGGCGACCAGACGATCAGCGGCAACAAGACGTTCACGACCGGCGTCGCCGTTCAGAACAGCTTCGCCGTGACGAACAACACCGCCTTCTCCGGCACGGCCGCGGGCATCTCGAGCACCGGCAACTTCACCGGGACGCTCTTCAAGCTGACCGCGGACCAGACGCAGGCCGGCACGATCCTGGGGATCAGCGGCGCGAGCCTGACGACGGGCAAGGCCGTCGACGTTCAGCTCGGCGCCTTCTACGGCGGCACCGGCGCGGTCAACGTCCAGGCCGGCGCGTACACGGGCACGATCTTCAACATCTCGAGCACGTCGGCGGCCTCGGCCACGACGCAGAAGCTCGCGAACATCGCGAGCCCGCAGCTCGGCGGCACGATCCTCAACGTGAGCGGCACGGGCCTCGCGAGCGCCAACGCTGGCCGCGCGATCGCGGTCGAGCTCGGCGGCTCCGCCAACGGCGGGACCGGGCTCTACCTCCAGGCCGGCAACGGCTACACCGGCCGCCTCGTCGACCTGACGGTCGGGGGCGCCTCGCGCTTCATCATCGACGAGACCGGCGCGATCATGACCGCCGGCTCCTTCACGCAGACCGGCACGGGCACCTTCTCGACCGGCAGCGGCGCGGTCGCCCTCAACGGCGCGACCACGATGAACGCGGGCGCCACGGTCAACGGCGCCACCACCCTCAACGGCACCACGACGCTGAACGGGGCCACGTCGGTCACCGGCAGCAACGCCTTCACGGTCGGCACCGGGGCGGCGTCCTTCGGCGGCAGCATCACGCAGAGCGGCGCGGGCACCTTCTCGACGGCCACCGGCAACGTTGCCCTGAACGGCAACACGACCCTCGCCTCGAACAAGACGCTCTCGCTCTCGAGCACCGGCGCCTTCGGCGGCACGCTCGTGTCGCTCACCGCGGCGCAGACCACGGGCACCGTCCTCGGCATCGACGCCAGCGCCCTCACCAGTGGCAAGGCCATCAACGTGAGCGGCTCCGGCGCGGCAGCCTCCGGCTCGCGCATGGTCGACCTCTCGAGCGGCCAGACCGTCGGCGCTCTCCTGGGCGTCAGCACGACCGGCGCCTACACGGGCACGGGCATCCTGTCGGTCACCGCTGACAGCGCGACGAGCGGGACGCTCGTGGCGGTCTCGACCGGCGCCGCCTTCAACGGCAAGATCCTCGACCTCAAGGTCGCCGGCGCGAGCAAGTTCTCGATCGACCAGACCGGCAAGATCGTCGCGGCGGGCGGCATGGACGTCACCGGCAACAGCACCATCAACGGGACGCTCAGCGGGCTCACCGGCCTGACGGTCGCCTCGGGCGGCGCCACGGTCACCGGCAACACCACGATCAACGGCACCCTGAGCGGCCTCACCGGCCTGACGGTGGCCTCGGGTGGCGCGAGCATCACCGGCAACTCGACCGTCACCGGCACGCTCAGCGGCCTCACCGGCCTGACGGTCGCGTCGGGCGGCGCCACGATCACGGGCAACAGCACGGTCGCCGGCAGCCTGGCCACCACGAGCCTGACCATCGGCAGCGGGACGCCCATCGCGAAGCACGTCGTGGTCACGTCTTCGGTCGACTTCGGCAGCCTTGCTAAGAACACGTGCGGCGACCGCACGGTGGCGGTCTCCGGCGCGGTTCTTGGCGACACCGTGACCGCGAGCATGAACGCCGTGTGGCCGGCGAACGTGAGCCTCAGCGCGTACGTCTCAGCCGCCGACACGGCCACGCTCCGATGGTGCAACCCGTCGAGCTCGACCATCGATCCGGACGGCACCGGCGCGACCTACCGCATCGACCTCTGGAAGGACTGAGCCGCGTCGCATACTGATGGCGTGGAGCGCCCGCGGCTCGGCGAGAAAGGTCCGCTAGACACACTCTCACGGCCCCTGCGTGATCTGCGCATCTCCGTCACCGACCGCTGCAACTTCCGCTGCGTCTACTGCATGCCGAAGGAGATCTTCGGGCGCGGCTACCAGTTCCTCCCGAAGGACGACCTGCTCACGTACGAGGAGCTCGACCGCCTCGCGCGCATCTTCGTCGGCCTCGGCGTCGAGAAGATCCGCCTGACCGGCGGCGAGCCGCTCACGCGGCGCGACCTCGAGGTCCT
>JACPOT010000042.1 GCA_016191385.1 Chloroflexota bacterium
GAGAGCCCCACGTTGAACCCGTTGGCGAACTCGCACAGCTGCGAGTGCCCTTCGTCGAACCACACCGACGATCGGACGCGCTGGCCGAATTGGATCATGTGGCAGAGCTCGTGGGCCAGGATGGTGTGGAAGCCGTCGGTGCCCAGCCGCGCGGCCGTCGAGTTGACGTAGATGAGCTCGCGCTCCGCGGAGAACTCGTTGACCCAGCGGGGCAGCTCGTCCGCCGACGAGAAGTAGCCCGCGGCGGAACCGGGGACGCGGGCGATGATGATGTTCACGCGCGGGTCGCCGTCGATCCCCGGCGACCACTCCTGCCCGAAGAGCCGCCGGTCCGTCGGGTAGATCCGGTCCTGGAAGGCGGCGGCGCTCCGGGCGAGCGACGCCTGGTCGACGGTCACGTCGGTCTGGACCCACCACTTCGCGCTCTCGGTGATCATCCGGATCGCGGCGGTGATCTTCACGTTCTTCTTCGCCGCGAAGTCGTAGATCCAGAAGTCCGAGCTCGTGCCCACGTCCTCGACCGGCGGGCTCAAGCGGACCGGCTCGAACTTCGCCGCCGGCGTCCCCGAGCGGCCCTTCACGCGGCGCACCAGGTCGAACGGGTCGGCCGTTGGCAGCGGGTTCGCGAGGATCGCGTCCGTCATGTCGCCCGCGACTACGGTGCGGCTGGCGCTCGGCGACGGGCTGGGCGCTAGCGGACTCGGTGAGGACCCTCCGGGGAGCGTGATGGGCAGGCACGAGGACAGGACGACAGCCCAGACGAGCGCGAGGGCTCTCATAGCCACACGGGTCCGTCGGCCAGAGTGCGCAGAGCCACGATCCGCCCGCCGCGGGCATAGCGGCGCGGCACGAGCCGGCGGATCCCCGTGACCACCTCGTAGTTGTTGGTCCCGCACGCCAGCGCGAGATCTTCGGCGCTGAGGCGCGCTCCCTCCTGCTCGCCGATGATCACCACCTCATCGCCCTCGCGCGCGGACGGGACGTCCGTGACGTCGAGGGTGATGAGGTCCATCGCGACCCGCCCCGCCAGGGGCACGCGACGGCCACGCACCAGGACCGACGCGCGGCGGGCGGCGCGCTGCAGCCCGTCGCCGTATCCGACCGGCACCGTCGCCACGCGTCCGTCCTGCGGGAGGCGGTACTCGTGGCCGTACCCGACGCCCGTGCCGGCGGGGACCGTCGCGACGCGCTCGATCCGCGACGACCAGCGCAGCGCCGGGCGCAGGGCGAGCCGCTCGAGGTGCGCCGCGGCGTGCAGGCCGTAGAGGGAGACGCCGGGACGGACGGCATTGCAGCGGTCGGGGACCTCCGCGCGGGCGATGGCCGCGCTGTTGGAGGCGTGCACGAGGGCGGGCAGCTCGCCGATCGCGGTCAGGACCTCGGCGAAACGCCTCGTCTGCTCCGCGGTGAAGGTGTCACCTTCGACATCCGCGTTCGCGTAGTGCGTGAACACGCCGTCGATGGCGATGCGCGGAAGGGCGCGGATCGCTGCGTAGCGTGCCGCAGCCTCGCGCCAGGGGGCGCCGAGCCGGGTGAGGCCGGTGTCCACCTTCACGTGCGCGTGCGTGGCGACGCGCGCGGCTCCCGCGGCCTCGGACAGCGCGCGCGCGGCTGGTTCGTCCCAGACCGCCACAGTGAGCCCGTCCGTGACGGCGGCGTCCGCCTCGGACGGATCGCTGAGGCCGCCGAGCACGAGCACCGGCGCGTCGATGCCGGTGCGCCGCAGCACGATCCACTCCTCGACGGTGAAGACCGCGAGGACCGCCGCGCCGGCGTCGACGAGCGCGCGCGAGACGATCTCGGCGCCGTGCCCATAGGCGTCGGCCTTCACGACGGCGATGGCCTTCATCCCTCGCGGCGTCAGCGCGCGCAAGTTCGCGGCGATGGCGTCGAGGTCGACGTCGGCGACGGTCGAGCGCAGGGCGGTCATGGCCGCGTGAGGACCTCGCGTAGCGCTCGTGGCAATGCGTCGGCGATGTCGGTGGCGAGCGCGCCCGACTCCCCTATCTCGGTGGCCAGGAGGGCGCCCGCGCGGCCGTGGATCCACACCGCGCTCGCGGCGGCCGCGACCGGACCGAGGCCACGCGCGAGGAACGCCGCGATCGCGCCAGCGAGCGCGTCGCCCGAGCCGCCGACGGCCAGGGTCGCGTTGGGGCTGTCGTGCACCAGCGTGCGCTTGCCGTCCGTGACGACGGTCACCGGGCCCTTCAGGACGATCACGCGCTTCCACTCCGTCGCCCAGCGCTGGGCGAAGACGACGCGCTGGCGGCCTTTCGGCACGACCTGGCCCGTGAGGCGCGCGGCCTCGCCGTCGTGCGGCGTGAGCACGCACTTGGGCGGCAGCACGGTCGTCCATCCTTCGGACCGCGCCAGCGCGTTGAGCCCGTCCGCGTCGATGACCGTCGGGACCGCGCGCGCGTTGCGCAGCACCGCGAGGACAAAGTCGTCGAGGCCCGTCCCATGGGCGAGCCCGGGACCGATGAGCAGCGCGCGGATGCGCTCCGACAGCAGCTGCGACACCTGGGCGGCCGCGCCGACCGCGAGGATCCCCGGGTGGGTCTCGGCCAGGGGGAAGTGCGTGACGTTGGGGTCGAGGCCCGCGAGTGCCTCGCTCACGCTGCGCGGCGCCGCGGCGGTCACGACACCCGCACCGCAGCGAAGGGCCGCACGGCACGCCAGCAGGAGCGCGCCGGGATAGCGCGGCGATCCGCCGAGCACGACGACGCGGCCGCGCGTGTCCTTCGAGGCGTCGCCGGGCAGCGGCTTGAGCGCCGCGCGGACGGTCTTGAGGGTCAGCGGCTCCGTTCGCGCTGCCAGCGGATCAGCCCGCCGGCGCGCGGACACCGACCGCCACGGCGACGGCCAGGTCCTTGATGTGCGAGATGGAGACCGAGAGCGGATGCGTGAGGCCGAGGAGCTTGCGCCGCTCCTCGGCGCGCCCGTGGAGGGTGACCGTCGGCTGGCCAGCCCGGGTGCGGCGGATCTCGATCTCGCGCCAGCCGACGCCGCGCACTCCGAGCCCGAGCACCTTGGACACGGCCTCCTTCGCGGCCCAGCGTCCGGAGAGGTGAAGCACGCTCCGCTGGCAATAGGCCTGCTCCCACTCCGTGTAGACGCGCTGGAGGAAGCGCTCCGGGTGGCGATCGAGCACCCCCCTGATGCGCGCCGTCTCGATGATGTCGATGCCGCTCTCCGCGGGGCCGCTATTCAACGGTCACCGCCTTGGCGAGGTTGCGTGGCTGATCGACGTCATTGCCGCGCCGGTCGGCCACGTGGTACGCGAAGAGGTGGAGCGGCACGACCGCGAGCGCGGGCGAGAGGAGCTCGTTCGTGTGCGGGACGCGGATGACCTCGGTCGCATGTTCCGCGATGTCCTCGTCGTCGTCGTCAGCGACCGCGATCACGACGCCCGCGCGGGCGCGGACCTCCTGAATGGTCGAGAGCATCTTCTTGTAGATGGAGTCGCGGAGGGCGATGGCCACCACCGGCAGTGACTCGTCGATGAGCGCGTTCATGCCGTGCTTCATCTCCCCACCCGCCGTGCCCTCGGCGTGGCTGTACGAGAGCTCCTTCAGCTTGTGGGCGCCCTCGAGGGCCGTCGGGTAGTTGATGCCGCGGCCGAGGTAGAGGAAGTCCCTGGCCTGGTGGTAGCGGTACGCGAGGGCCTTGACCTTCGGCTCCTCCCGGAGCACCGCGTCGACGAGGGTCGGGAGGTGGAAGACCTCCGCGAGCAGCTTGGCCGCCGCGTTAGGGTCGAGGGTGCCGCGCCGCTGGCCGAGATAGATGCCGAAGAGGTAGAGATCGACGAGCATGGTCGTGTAGGCCTTGGTGGAGGCGACGCTGATCTCGGGCCCCGCGTGGAGGTAGATGACGTCGTCCGACATGCGCGCGGCCTGGCTGCCGATCACGTTGACGATCGTGAGCAGCCGCGCTCCGCGCTTGCGCGCCTCCTCCATCGCCGCGAGCGTGTCCACGGTCTCGCCCGACTGCGTGAGCGAGACGACCAGCTGGTCCTTCGAGACGACGGGGTCGCGGTAGCGGTACTCGCTCGGGATCTCGACGTCGCAGGGGATGCGCGCGAGGCGCTCGATGAGGTACTTGCCCGCTAGCGACGCGAACCCGGCGGTCCCGCAGCCGAGAAGGGTGATGCGCCCCAGCGAACGCACCTGCGCGTCTGTCAGCTTGAGATCCTCGTCGAAGACGACGCGCCCGGTCGCGCGTTCCACCCGGCCGAGCAGCGTGTCCGACAGGACCCGCGGCTGCTCGTGGATCTCCTTGAGCATGAAGTGCTTGTACCCGGACTTCGCCGCGGTGACGGTGTCCCAGGTGATCGTGGTGCGGGTCTTCTCGATCTCCTTGCCGCCGCGGTCGAGGAAGCGCACGCCGTTCGCGGTGATCACGGCGAACTCGCCGGGCTCGACGAAGCTCACGCTCCGGGTGTGCTCGAGCAGCGCGGGGATGTCGGACGCGAGGTAGTTCTCGCCCTGCCCGTAGCCGACGATGACGCCGCCGGCGTTCGCGACGCGCGCTGCCACGATCTTCCCCGGATCCTTCGCTGAGACGAACGCCAGCGCGGCCGCCCCCTCGAGGCGCGGAACGACGGCGAGCGCCGCGGCCTCGAGCGACATGCCCTTCTTGAGCTCGTCCTCGAGCATGTGCACGACGACCTCGGTGTCCGTCTCCGAGGTGAAGCGGTGTCCGGCCTTGACGAGCGGGCCCTTCAGCTCCTCGAAGTTCTCGATGATCCCGTTGTGGATGACGGCCGTGACGCCGCCGCAGTCCACGTGCGGGTGCGCGTTCTGCTCGCTCGGCCGGCCGTGGGTGGCCCAGCGCGTGTGGCCGATGCCGCTGCGCCCGGAGAGCGGCTGCGCGGCGATGACGTGCACGAGGTTGTCGAGCTTCCCCTCCGCGCGCCGGATCTCGAGGCGCCCGTCCTCCTGCACCGCGACGCCCGCGGAGTCGTAGCCGCGGTACTCGAGCCGCCGCAGCCCGTTGACGAGCAGCGGGGTCGCGTCGCGCGAACCGACGTAGCCGACGATCCCGCACACGGTTAGGCCAGTACCTCCTGTGCGAGCGCCGCGAGGCGCTCCGCCATCGATGATGCGACGGCCGCGTTACGAGCCTCCACCAGGATGCGCAGGACCGGCTCCGTCCCCGAGGGTCGCACGCTGATGCGGCCGCCGCCCTTCTCGACATCGCGCTTCGAGCGCTCGTACTCGTCACGGAAGGCCTTCACGTCCTGCCACTCCTTGCGCCGCGCGACGCGCACGTTCATGAGCACCTGCGGCCAGCGCTCGATCTCCGCCGCGAGGTCCGCGATCCGGCGGTCTTCCGCCTTAGCGAGGTGGAGCACCTCGAGCGCGGTGAGGATGCCGTCGCCGGTCGTCGACCACTCGCGGAAGATCACGTGGCCCGAGGGTTCGCCGCCGAACTGGGCGCCGCGCTTCTCCATCTCCTCCCAGACATAGCGGTCGCCCACCTGCGCGCGCACGACCTCGATCCCGTCGCGGGCGAGCGTCGCCTCGAGGCCGCCGTTCGTCATGACCGTCCCCACGACAAGGCGCGGCTGAAGCTTCCCGCCGCGCGCGAAGTGCCGCGCAGCGAGCGCGAGCACGAAGTCCCCGTCGTGTTGCGCTCCGGTGTGGTCGACCACGACGCAGCGGTCACCGTCGCCGTCGAACGCGAATCCCACGTCGGCCTTCCGCTCGACGACCATGCGCCCCAGCTGTTCCGGGTAGTTGCTGCCGCAGCCGGCGTTGATGTTCTGGCCGTCGGGCTGGTCGCACAGCGCGGTGACGGCGGCCCCCGCCCGGCGCAGCACGGACGGGGCGACACGGTAGGTCGCGCCGTTCGCGCAGTCGAGGACGATCCGCATCCCCGCGAGGGGCGGGGCGAGCCGGGCGAGGAAGTCCTCGTACCGCTGCACGAGGCCGCGCGCATCCCCGACGAGCCCGATGCCCTCCTCGGTCGGACGCGGCAGCGGATCCGGGCCGTCCATGGCCGCCTCGATGCGATCCTCGAGCTCGTCGGGCAGCTTGATCCCGCGATCGCTGAAGAACTTGATGCCGTTGTCGGGCGCCGGGTTGTGCGAGGCGCTGATGACCGCGCCGGCGACGAAGCCTTCGGTCCGCGTGAGGTACGCGAGCCCGGGCGTCGGGATGTGCCCGACGAGGCGCACCTCCACGCCGACGGAGCACAGGCCCGCGGCCAGGGCGCTCTCGAGCATGCGACCCGACCGCCGCGTGTCGCGCCCGATCACCACGCGGCGTCCCGCTCCGCCGAGCACGTGCCCGGCCGCGCGGCCGAGGCGCAGGGCGAGCTCGGGCGTGAGATCGTCGTTGGCGATCCCGCGTACGCCGTCGGTGCCGAAGTACTTCGTCATGGTCCGGCTGTCGCGCTCGGCGATGGCCGTGGCCTGATGGTGACCGTGACCCGGGCCGGCTGCACAGTGGCGACGCCGATGCCCGACGGGGCTCGGACCTGCACGTCGAGCGAGTACGTCCCGGGGGCGCGGCCGCTCAGGTCCACGACGGCCGTCACCGCGTCCGCGCCGATCGCCGCGAGAGCCGGGATGTTCCCCGCAAGGACCGCATCGACCGTTCGCGGGTCGATGTCGGCGACGAGGCCGGTCGCCAGTCCGCTCGGCTGCACCGCGAGGAGCGGGAAGGGGCGACTGCCCGCGAGCGCGACCACCGTGATGCTCACCGTCGCCTGCGGCTCGATGAGCAAGCGGAGGCCCGACGGCACGATGAGCCGCGCGAACGCGCTCCGTGCCGCGGTGAGCCCGCTCACGTCGATGGCTACGGTCTGGATGCTTTCGATGGCGGAGACCGCGTCGCGGTCGCCGCTGACGGTCACCGCGACCGGGTCGGTCGAGACGCGCGAGATCCAGTAGCCGGTCGCGACCTCGCCGGTGAAGCGCCATAGGATCGGAACGGTCCGTGTGGTGGCCGTGGAGAGGACCGGCACGGTCACCTCGACCGATACCGGATCCACGGCGACGCCGTCGACGGTCTGACCTGCCGCATCCACCGCCGTCGGACGCACGTCCTGGGCCAGATCGACGGGCGCGTCGCCGAAGCGCATGGTCGCGAGGACGGCGACGACGCCTCCGACCAGGCTCTCCGGACCCGCGACCGTCACTTCCTGCGGGCGGAACGTCGCCGCGCCGGACTGGTACCCGGCCGGCGGCGCGTTGGCGAAGCGCGCCTGCACGGGCAGCGTGCGCACCGCGCGCCGCTCGAGGCGCACCTGGGCCGTCGGCGGCGTGATCTCGATCACGCGGACGCGGTCGTCGCTGACCGAGACGCGGATGGGCGCGTCCTGCGCCTTGGGTCCGGCGGCGATGCCGCCGAGGTCGAGGGTGGCGCGGAGCTGCTGCTGGCCCACCCCGCGGACGACGTCCTCGGGCCCGCGGAGCTTAAGGGCGACCTCGCCGAGATCGCCACGCAGGATGAATCCCGCGGGTACGTCCGGCCGCTCGACGGGTATGCGCGAGTCGAACGCCAGCGTCACCTCGGGGGCGGGCGCGTACACCGCGGAAGCCCAGATGAAGAGGACGACCGCGACCGCGATGGCCGCCGCCTTGAGCGGCAGATCGCCCAGGAAGAGCCGGCGGGCGTCGATGCGGCGTAGGTCCAGAAGCTGCCACAGGGCGGGAGGGATCCCGCCGATCGGCGCGCGCGGGGTCATGACGCCTTCGTGCGGAACGGGAGGGGCTGGATCCGGCTGCGGAGCAGCGAGGAGAGCACGCGGCGGAGACGCTCCTCGTCGAGGTTGCCGATGATGCGGCCGTTGCTCGCGATCGAGATCGTCGCGGACTCCTCGGACACGACGACGACGACGGCGTCGCTCTGCGCGCTGACCGAGAGCGCGGCGCGGTGGCGCATGCCGTAGCGGTGCGCGATGCGCTCGGGTGTCTCGTCGAGCGGCAGGAGGCACGCGGCGGCGACGATCTGCTCCCCGCGCACGATCACCGCGCCGTCGTGCAGCGGCGAGTGGGTCATGAAGATGGACGCGAGCAGCTCCGAGGTGAGCTTGCCGTTCACCGGCACGCCCGTCTCGGAGTAGTCCTGGAGCCCGGTCCCGCGCTCGATGACGATCAGCGCGCCGTTCGTGTGCTGGCGGATCAGCAGGGCGCCGCGGACGACCTCGTCGACGACGAGGTCCACCTGCTCCTCGGACGTGGGCGCGATGAGCCGGTCGAGCGCGCCGAGACGCCCCAGCTGGCCCAGCGCGCGTCGCAGCTCGGGCTGGAAGATCACGGGCAGCGCGACCAGGGCGGCGACGGAGAGCGCCTGCAGGGCGAGCGCGGTCAGCGTCAGCCGGAACAGGACCGCGAAGCCGTAGATGACGACGAGGATCAGGACGCCGAGGAGCAGCTGGACCGCTCGGGTCCCGCGGATGAGAACGAGCACGTAGTAGACGAAGACGGCCACGATGGCGATGTCGACGACGTTGTTCCAGCCGAAGGCGCGGCCCTGAAGAACGGCGTCGATGAGGCCCTGGAGCCTATCCACCGGCGCCGCCGCCGAGCTCCAGCACGTCCTTCAACAGGCGCTCGCGCTCCGCCGCGAGATCGTCGCGCCCGAGGGCGCGCGCGACCGCGACGAGCTCCCGCTCGGCCTCATGCACGGCGATCCCGGCCGCGACGCAGTGGAGCAGGAGGTCACTGGCGGCCTGCACTTTGCCGGCCGCGAGGAGACCGCGCGCCTCCTCGATCTCGCTCGTCGTGGATCGGGCCGCGACGGCCGTCTCGGGCGAGCGGGCGGCGGGCGCGGCCGCTGGATCAGCGGCCATCTGAGCGGCTGGGATATCTGGGAGACCCTCGAGGTGGATGCGCGTGCCCAGCGTCTCGAACGCGTACTCCGCCTCGAGCCGCGCGCGCTCGCCGTCGCCTGCGGCCAGCTGCGCGCGCGCATAGCGCACGAATTCGTCCGCCGACCCGCCGCTGTCCCCCGCGAGGGCGAGCGCGGCAGCGAGACGGCGGTGCGATGCGAGATCGATGGGATCGAGCGACACCGCGTCGCGCAGGAGGTCGATGGCGAGGCGGCGATCGCCGTTGCGCGCGAGGAAGGCCGCGGCGTCGCGCAGCGTCGCGAGGGCCGCGGGCCGGTCGCCGAGCTCGAGCTGCACCCGCGCGAGCCCGCGGTGGCCGCCGTCCGCACGCGGGAACTTCGTCACGAGGTAGCGGAACTGCTCCTCGGCCTGGCGCAGCCGCTTCGCCTGGAGCTGCTTCAGCCCTTCCGCGAGCGCGACCTTGTAATTGAAGTCGGCCGATGCGGTCATCGACCGACCAGTATCACGCCGCGCGTTAGCGCTTGGTGAACTGAGGCGCCTTCCGCGCGCGCTTGAGACCCGGCTTCTTCCGCTCCTTGGCGCGCGGGTCGCGCGTCAGGAGCCCGGCCTTGCGCAGGGCTGCGCGATCGTCGGGTTCGGCCTGCAGGAGCGCGCGGGCGATCCCGTGCGCGATGGCGCCGATCTGCCCGTGGTGGCCGCCGCCGATGACCTTGATCATGGCGTTGAAACGGCGGACCTTGTTGGTGACGACGAAAGGAAGGAGCGCGACCGATGTCGCCGAATCATTGCCGAAGTACTCCTCGAACGGCTTCCCGTTGACGATGACGTTGCCGTCGCCGGGGACGAGACGCACGCGGGCGATCGCCGTCTTGCGGCGTCCGGTGCCCTGGAAGTAGGCGGCTGACTTCAACTGGCCTTCTCCTTCATCTGGTCCAGCGGCTCGGGCCGCTGCGCCGCGTGCGGGTGCTCCGCACTCGCGTAGACGTACAGCTTCCGGAACATCTTCTCGCCCAGCCGGTTGCGCGGGAGCATCCCGCGGACGGCCCGGCGGATGACCTCTTCGGGACGGCGTGCCAGGAGCCGCTCGAGCGTCTCCGTTCGCAGGCCCCCCGGGTACCCGGAGTGGCGGACGTACTGCTTCTGCGCGAGCTTCTTGCCCGTCACCTTGATGCGGCCGGCGTTGACGACCACGACCGCGTCGCCGACGTCGAGGTGGTCGGTGAAGGCGGCCTTGTGCTTGCCGCGTAGTGCGGCCGCGACCCGCGTGGCGAGACGCCCGAGCGTCGCGCCATCGGCGTCGACGACCCACCAGCGCCGCTCGATCTCGCCCGCTTTCACCGTGTACGTGCTCATCGCCACCTATTCTTCCTCTTCTTCGTCCGCTGCGCGCCGTCGCGCTCCCTCGTACTCGACCCGTATCAGGCACAGGCCCGCCGCCGGGGCGCTCGGGCCGGCCTGGCCGCGATCGCGCGAGGCCACGACCTCCGCGAACCGCTCGACCGAGGTCGTCGCCCGCCCCACTTGAAGGAGCGTGCCGACGATCCCGCGGACCGATCCGCGGAGGAATCCGTCCGCCTCGATCTCGAAGCGGAGAAGCGTCCCCTCGCCGTGCCACTCGGCCCGCCGGATCTCTCTCTCGCGCCCTCGATCCCTGCGCTCGGCCCCCTCGCGCGGGGGCCCAAGGCCGACGGCGAAGGCCGAGAGGTCACGGCGCCCGATCAGGAGATCCGCCGCGCGGCGCATCGCGCCGAGGTCGAGCGGCTGCGGAAGCCAGTGCTCCCGGTGTCGCTCGAGCGGCTCGCGCTGCGAGGCGCTGCGGATCCGGTATTCGTATGTGCGGCCCGTCGCCGAGTAGCGGGCGTGGAAATCCCCGTCCGTCTCTGCGAGCTCCCGGACCGCGATGTCCGCGGGAAGGAGGGCGTTGACCCCCCGTCCGATGGTCGCTCCATCCAGTTTCGTCGCCGTCGCGAAGCTCATGACCTGTCCCGTCGCGTGGACCCCGGCGTCGGTCCGCCCCGCCAGGTCGATGCGGATCGGCTCGTCGCAGATGCTCGCGAGAGCGCGCTCCAGCTCCCCCTGGATCGTCCGCGCGTTCGCTTGGACCTGGGACCCCGCATACGCGGTCCCGTCGTAGGCGACCAGACCAAGTACGTTTCGGAAGGCGCTAGGCCCCCTTGCTCTTGGAGGCCAGGACTTTCTTCCGCGACCTTGGGGCAGCTCCCTCCGCCTTCTTCTCGGCCGGCTTCTCCGTCGACGCGCCCCGGCGGAACGGCAGGCGGCGGCGAGGCGCGGCGGTCTTCGCCGCGGCCGCGTCTACCTTCTTCTTCTCCTCGTCGGCGCTGGGCATGAGCTCGAGGAGCATCACCGGAGCGTTGTCGCCGACCCGGTTGCCGAGCCGTGTCGTGCGGAGGTAGCCGCTGTTGCGGTCGGGATAGCGCTGGGCGAGGTCGTCGAACAGCTTCTCGACGATCTCGGGCTCCGGGATCCAGGCGAGCGCGCGCCGCCGAGCCGCGAGCGTTCCCTGCTTCCCGAGGCCGATCATCTTGTCGACCGCGCCGCGGATCTCCTTCGCCTTCGCCTCGGTCGTCTTCACCTTCTCGTAGCGGAGCACGCTGACGGTCAGGTTGCGGAGCATCCCCAGGCGCTGGTCCGTCTCGCGGCCGAACTTCCGCTGATGGATCTGATGCGGCACGTGCTATTCGTCCTCGATGCCCTTGCCGGTCACGACGCGCTCGTCGGAGTCACCGGGACGGTCCCCCTCGGCGGCCTCGTCACCGAGCTCCCCGAGCTCCGTCGGCTCGGCGGCCTCATCCACGTCCTGCGGCTGCGCGAGGTCGTCTTCGCTACGCTCGGGCATCTCAATGAGCCCGCGCGCGGCGAGGCGCTCTTTGATCTCGTCCAGCGACTTCTTGCCGAAGTTGCGCATGCGCAGCAGCTCCTCGTCGGGGGTCTGGAGCAGCTGGCCGACCTTGGTGATGCCGTGGCGCTTCAGGGAGTTGAACGCGCGCTGCGGGAGGTCGAGGTCCTCGATGGGCATGTCCGCGACGCCGGACGGCAGGATGCCGCCGTCCTGCTGCGGAGCGGGAGCGAGCGCCACCTGCGACCGCGTCAGCCCCGCGAAGAGCGTGAACTGGCCTACGAGGATCTGCGCGCCCTGCGCGACGGCCTCGTCCGGCGGAGTGGTGCCGTCGGTCCAGACCTCGATGAGCAGGCGGTCGTAGTCCGTGACCTGCCCGACGCGCGTGTTCTCGACCGTGAAATTGACCTTCTTCACCGGCCCGAAGAGCGCGTCGATCGGGATGACCCCGATGGGCAGGCCCTCGCGGCGGTCGCCGGTGATGAAGCCGCGGCCGTTCTCGACGGTCAGCTCCATCCACAGGGACGCTTCGGGCTCGAGCGTCGCGATCTTGTGCTCGGGGTTCACGATCTCGATGTCGCTGGTGGTCTGGATGTCGGCCCCGGTGACGTCGCCGGGGCCCTCCTTCTCCAGGACCAGCGTGACCGGCTCCGTCGCGAACGAGCGGAGGCGGATGCCCTTGAGGTTCAGGACCATCTCCACGACGTCCTCGTGGACGCCGGGGATCGTCGAGAACTCGTGGGCGACGCCACGCACACGCGCCGCGATGATGGCGGCGCCGGGCAGGGACGAGAGCAGGACACGGCGCAGCGAGTTGCCGAGCGTGGTGCCGTATCCGGCAGGCAGCGGCTCGACGGCGAACCGCGCGTGGCGGTCGTCGCCTTCGAGGCGCTCGATCTTGGGGTATTCCAGTTCGACGATGGACATGTGTTCGGCCTCTCTTTCGGGAGCGAGGGTCGCTGTGACTATCGGGAGTAGTGCTCGACGATCAGCTGGGTGTCGACCTGTGTTTCGATCTGTTCGCGCGTCGGTGTCGTGACCATCCGCGCGGTATAGGCGTCGGGATCCACCTCGAGCCAGCCCGGACGGGGCTGCGTCTTGGCCCACGCGAGCGCGTCCTTGAAGTACTGCAGCGCGCGGCTGGCCTCACGAACGGTGACGACCTCGCCCTCGCGCACGGTGCGGCTGGGGATCGAGGCGACGTGTCCGCCGATCTCGATGTGGCCGTGCCCGACGAGCTGGCGCGCTTGCGCGCGCGACTTGGCGAAGCCCGAGCGGTACACGACGTTGTCGAGGCGCGACTCGAGGAGCACGAGGAGGCGGTCACCCGTCGCACCCTTCGTCTCGAGCGCCTTGTCGAAGGTCCCGCGCATCTGGCGCTCGAGCACGCCGTACATCCGGCGCGCCTTCTGCTTCTCTCGCAGCTGGAGCGCGAAGTCCGAGACCTTGCGCCGGCGCTGCTGGTGCATCCCCGGCGGCGAGGGGCGCTTCTCGATGGTGCATTTGGTGACGCACTTCTCGCCCTTGAGGTACAGCTTCATGCCCTCGCGGCGGCACAGGCGACAGACGGGACCGGTGTAGCGCGCCATCGCTCCTCCCCTAGACCCGGCGCCGCTTGGGCGCGCGGCAGCCGTTGTGTGGGATGGGTGTCACGTCGGTGATGGCGGTGACGGCGAGCCCCGCCGCCTCGAGCGCGCGGATGGCGGCCTCGCGGCCGGCACCCGGGCCCTTCACGAAGACCTCGACCGAGCGCATCCCGCCGTCGATGGCCTTCTTCGCCGCGCCCTCAGCGGTGACCTGCGCGGCGTAGGGCGTGCTTTTGCGCGAGCCCTTCCACCCGGACGCGCCGGCGGTCGCCCAGTAGAGGGTGTTCCCCTGCGGGTCCGCGATCGACACGATGGTGTTGTTGAAAGAAGCCTTGATGTGGGCGTGACCGTGCGGGACGGTCCGCTTCTCGCGGCGGCGGCGCGGGAGCGGCTTCGGCGCGCCCTCGGGGGCGGCGCCCTCCGCGCCCTTCTTGTCCCGGCGGCCGGCGGGCTTCGCGCTCTTCTCCGGCTTCTCGGTGGCCACTACGTCTTTGCCGTCGCCTTCTTCTTGCCCGCGACAGTCTTGCGCGGACCCTTGCGCGTTCGCGCGTTCGTGCGCGTGCGCTGGCCGCGAACGGGAAGGCCGCGCCGGTGGCGCAGCCCGCGGTACGAGCCGATCTCCTGAAGGCGCTTGATGTTCAGCGCGACTTCGCGGCGAAGGTCACCCTCCGAGGTGACGGTGCGGTCGATGATCTCGCGGATCTTGGCGACCTGTGGCTCGGTGAGATCGCGCACGCGGGTGGCGCCGTCCACCCGCGCCTCGCTGCACACACGGCGCGCGACGGCGGGACCGATCCCGAAGATGTAGCGCAGAGAGACGTCCACGCGCTTCTCGCGCGGGATGTCGACGCCGGCGATACGAGCCATCCCTCTCCTATCCCTGACGCTGCTTGTGCTTCGGCTCGGAGCAGATCACGAGGATCACCCCTTCGCGGCGCACGATCTTGCATTTGTCGCAGCGCTTCTTCACGCTCGCGCGGACCTTCATCTAGTACCTGACCCTTCGAGTGATGCGACCCCGCTTGAGGTCGTAAGGCGAGAGCTCCACGAGGACCTTGTCACCCGGGACCACGCGGATGAAGTTCATCCGCATCTTTCCCGATATGTGAGCGAGGACCTCGTGACCGTTCTGGAGCGCTACCCTGAACATCGCGTTGGGGAGGGCTTCTGAGACCGTCCCCTCCACCTCGATGACGTCCTTGTTGGATGGCTTGCTATTCGATGGCTTGCTCGCCAACAGCGCTCCAGGCACGAAACTCCGCAGACCGACGCCGACGGGAAAGGAAGTGTAACAGATCCGCTCACCGGCGGGCGCCCGCCGGCCTCAGGGCGGCTCTTTCCCGCTCGATCGGGGCACCCGGGAGCGTCAGGACGACCGGCCCCTCGGCCGTCACGGCGAGGGTGTGCTCGAAGTGAGCGGAGAGCGAGCCGTCGGCGGTCACGACCGTCCACCCGTCCTCGAGCAGGCGCGTGCCTGGCTTGCCCAGATTGAGCATCGGCTCGATGGCGATGCAGAGGCCCGCCGTGATGGGTCGCCCCTGCCCCGACACGCCGTAATTCGGCACCTGCGGGGGCTCGTGCATCGCGCGCCCGATGCCGTGGCCGACGTAGTTCCGCACGACGCTGTACCCGCGCGCCTCGGCCAAGGACTGGACCGCCGCTCCGATGTCGCCGAGCCGGTTACGCGCTTTCGCCGCGGCGATCCCTCGCTCCAGCGCCTCGCGCGTCGTGCGGATCAGATCCGCGGCGGCGCGGCTGACCTCCCCCACGGGGACGGTCACGGCCGCGTCGGCGTGCCAGCCGTCGACGATCGCGCCGGCGTCGATGCCGACGATGTCCCCCTCGCGGAGGCGCCGCTTGCCCGGGATGCCGTGGACGATCTCCTCGTTCACCGAGGTGCAGATCGTGGCGGGGTAGCCGTAGTAGCCGAGGAACGACGATGTCGCCCCGTGCTCGCGGAGGACGGCGGCCGCGACGCGATCGAGGTCCAGCGTCGTGACGCCCGGCCGCACCGCCGCCGAGCAGCGCGCGAGCATCTCGGACACGATCGCGCCGGCGCGGCGCATGGACTCGACCTGCTTCCCCGTCTTGAGGGTGACGAGCTCGCTCAAGAGACGGACTCGCGCAGCCGCTCGCGGACCTCGTCCATCGCGCCGACGCCGCTCACGTACTGGAGCGAACCCGCGCTCCGGTAATGCTCGATGACCGGCTTGGTCTGGGCGTCGTAGACCTCGAGCCGCTTCCGGACGACCTCGGGAGTGTCGTCGGTGCGTGTTCGCGCGCCCAGGCGCTGCACGACCTCCTCGCGCGGGACGTCGATGACGACGACCTGATCGATCCGGCGACCTCGCTCGCGCAGGAGCTGGTCGAGCGCCTTGGCCTGCTCCAGGGTGCGCGGGAATCCGTCGAAGACGATGCGTGTCCCGTTCGGGATCGCGTCCAGCGTCTCTCGCACCATCCCGATGGTCACGTCGTCGGGCACGTACGCGCCCTTCGACGTCCACTGCTCCGCAAGCTTCCCGAGGGACGTGCCGTTCCGGAGGTGCTCGCGGAACAGATCGCCGGTCGCGAGGTGGCGGAACCCGTTCTCCTCGCAGAGGAAGCGCGCCTGGGTCCCCTTCCCCGAGCCTGGCGGGCCCATGAGGATCACGTCGCCCCTTTTGACGCCGTGGCCTTCGGCCCGGCTGATCGCTCCGCCCTTCTTGTCTCGCTCCTCGCGGCTAAGCCGCTCGTCGCTCGGCCTGCTTGTTGCCACTACCGGATGAAGCCCTCATACGAGCGCATGAGCAGCTGTGCCTCGAGCTGCTTCATCGTCTCGACGACCACGCCGACGACGATGAGGATGCTCGTCCCGCCGAGGCGGAGCGTCTGCACGCCGGTGACGTCACCGACGATCGTCGGCATGACGGCCACGATCCCCAGGAACAGCGCACCCGCGACGGTGATGCGCGTGACCACACGTCCGAGGAACTGCGCGGTCGGCGGGCCGGGGCGGATGCCCGGGATGAAGCCGCCGTAGCGCTTGATGTTGTCGGCCACGTCGTTCGGGACGAACGTGAAAGCCGTGTAGAAGAACGTGAACGCCACGGTGAGGATGAAGTACAGGCTGTTGTAGACGAAGCCGTTCTGGAAGGTCGCGAGCGTGGCCTGCGACAGGTTGGCGAGCCAGTCGGTCTCGCTGTTGGTGAAGTACTGAGCGATCTGCGACGGCAGCAGCAGGATCGAGATGGCGAAGATGATCGGGATGACCCCGGCGCTGTTGACCCGCAGCGGGATGTGCGTGCTGCCGCCCGAGTACATCCGCGTTCCGCGCACGCGCTTGGCGTACTGCACCGGGATGCGCCGCTGGCCTTCCTGGATGAAGACGATGGCCGCGATCACGGCGATGGCGATGACGGCGTAGACGACCAGGATCGCCACGTTCTCCTGCACCTCGACGGTCTGCGAGACCGTGGTCGGCAGCCGCCCGACGATGCCGGCGAAGATGATGAACGAGATCCCGTTCCCGATGCCCTTCTCGCTGATCAGCTCGCCCAGCCACATGAGCAGGAGCGTGCCCGCGGTGAGGGTCGCGAGGATCGAGAGCGTCAGGCCGAGATCGTCGAACCCGAATGACGGGATGACGAGCGAACGCTGCATGAAGACCGAGACGCCGATGCCCTGGAGCAGCGCCATCGGCACGCATAGGATGCGCGTGTACTGGTTGATGCGATTCCGCCCGTACTCGCCCTCTTTGGAGAGGCGCTCGAGCGCGGGGATCGTCTGGTTGAGGAGCGTCATGATGATCGAGGCGTTGATGTAGGGGTTCACCCCGAGCGCCACGACGCTGAACTTCGCGAGGCCACCGCCCGAGAACAGGTCCAGCAGGTTCAGCAGCGGGTTGTTCGCGAGCGTGCTCTGCAGCGCGTTCTGGTCCACGCCCGGCAGAGGGACGTGCGCAAGGAAGCGGAACACGACCAGCATCCCGAGGGTGAAGAGGATCTTGAAGCGCAGGTCCGGCGCCCGGAACGCGTCGACCAGGGCCTCGAAGACGGGGACGCGGCCGTTCAACTTGTGATCAGGACGACGCTGCCGCCCGCCTTCTCGATCTTCTCGCGCGCCGTCGCCGATGCGGCATGGGCGTGCACTTCGAAGGCGCCGCCCGCGTCACCCTGGCCGAGGATCTTCACTGTCTCGTCCGCGCGGATCAGGCCCTTGGCCGCCAGCGTGTCGGGCGAGACCTTGCCGTCCGCGACGTAGTCCTTGAGCTGACCCACGTTGAGGGCGACGTGCGTGATCCGGCCGCGCGGCTTGAAACCGCGCAGCTTCGGGATGCGCATGTGGATGGGCGTCTGGCCACCCTCGAACCAGCCCGGAAGGCCCGGGCCGCTGCGCGCCAGCTGGCCCTTCGTGCCCTTACCCGCGGTCTTGCCCTGGCCCGACGAGGTGCCGCGACCGACCCGCCGCTGGGCCTTGCGCGCGCCCTTCGGCGCGCGGATGTCGTGGAGCTTCACCGGGTCATCCTCCCCGCGCCATCGACGTCGACGAGGTGCGCGACGCGGCGGAGCATCCCGCGTAGCTGCGGCGTGTCCTCCTGATGGACGCGGTCGCCGGGCTTGCGCAGTCCGAGCGCGCGCAGCGTGCCGCGCGCGCCCTCTTTCTCGCCGATGGCGCTCTTCGTCTGGACGATCACGAGCTCGGCCATCAGGCGCCGACCGCCTCGCGCTCGCTGCCCCGGCGGTGGCCGGGGACGTCGACGCCTCGCGCGGCCGAGACCTGCTGGGGCGAGCGCAGCAGCTCGAGGGCGCGGACCGTGGCCATCACCACGTTCACCGGGTTCGTGCTGCCCATGGCCTTCGTGAGGATGTCGCGGATCCCCGCGGACTCGACGACCGCGCGCACGGAGCCGCCGGCGATGACGCCGGTGCCCTTCGACGCCGGGCGCAAGAGGACGCTGGCCGCGCCGAACTGGCCCGTCACCGCATGCGGGATCGAGCGATCGCTGAGCGGGACGAGCATCACGTGCTTCTTCGCGTCATCCACGCCCTTGCGGATCGCGTCGGGCACCTCATCGGCCTTGCCGAGGCCCGCGCCGACATGGCCGCGCCCGTCGCCCACGACGACGATCGCGGAGAAGCTGAAGCGCCGGCCGCCCTTGACCACCTTGGACACGCGGTTGATCTGGACGACGCGCTCCGTCAGCTCGAGCCGGTTCGAGCCGGTTCGGGTCTATGCGCGGCATGTCAGCTCCTTCTCCCCTAGAACTTCAGGCCCGCTTCGCGGGCAGCGTCGGCGAGCGCCTTGATGCGCCCGTGGTAGCGGTAGCCGCCGCGGTCGAAGATCACGTCGGAGATCCCCGCGGCCTTCGCCTTGTCGGCGAGCAGCTTTCCCACCGCCTTGGCACGCTCCGTCTTGTTCTTCTGAGCCGCAGGCGATCTCCCCGTCTTCACGTCGAGGTCGGATGCGGACGCGAGCGTCCGGCCGGTCGCATCGTCGATCACCTGTGCGTACATGTGCGTGAGCGAGCGGTGCACCGACAGGCGCGGCCGCTCGGCGGTCCCGGTGATGCGCTCGCGGACGCGGGCATGACGGCGGACCCGTCCGGCGCGGCGTGTCTCAACTGGCACGGTGCATCCTCCCCTAAGCCGCGCCGGCGCCCTTGGCGCCGACCTTGCCGGCCTTGCCCGCCTTGCGGCGGATCACCTCGCCGGCGTACTTCACGCCCTTGGCCTTGTAGGGGTCGGGGACGCGCAGCGCGCGGATCTTGGCCGCGATCTCGCCCACGACCTCCTTGTCGATGCCGCTCACGCGGACACGCTGGGGCGTCTCGACCGCGAACGAGATGCCCTGCGGCGGGTCGATCTCGACGGGGTGCGAGAACCCGAGCGCGAGCTGCAGCTTCTTGCCGGCGAGCTGCGCGCGGTAGCCGGTACCGCTGATCTCGAGGTCCTTGATGTATCCCTGCGTGACGCCCTGGACCATGTTGGCCAGGAGCGTCCGCGAGAGCCCGTGCAACGCGCGCGAGGTCGGCGAGTCGTCGCGACGCTTCACCGCGACGCTCCCGTTCTCGCGCGCGATCTCGATCGCGCCGTGGAACGTGCGGACGAGCTCGCCCTTGGGGCCCTTCACCTTGACGGTGTGACCGTCGATGGCGACGTCCACACCGCTTGGGACGGCCACGGGGAGCTTGCCGATGCGGCTCACTTCGTCACCAGACCTTCGCCAGGATCTCGCCGCCCAGGCCCTTGCGGCGGGCCTCGCGGCCGGTCATCACGCCGGCCGACGTCGAGATGATGGTGATGCCGAGGCCCCCGAGCACCAGGGGCATCTCGTTGCGCCGCGCGTACGAGCGCCGGCCGGGGCGGCTCACGCGGTCGACGCCGGTCACCGCGGGGACCTTGCCGTTGTACTTGAGGCGCAGGACGATCGACGGACCGCTCTGCTCGACGCCGGAGACGTAGCCCTCGGCCTTGAGGATCCGCGCGATCTCCGCCTTGAGGCGGCTCATCGGGACCTCGACGCTCTCATGGCGCGCGCCCACCGCGTTGCGCAGCCGCGTGAGCATGTCGCCCACCGGGTCGTTGACCGCGACCCCGCTGCGGCGGCGCGGCTTCTTCGGCGGGGCCGCCTTCCGCGGGCGGGCGTCGGCCGGCGGCCGCTGCTCCGTGGCGACGGCGCCTTCGCGCTGCTCGATCGTCTCGTTCGTGTCCTTCATCCCGTTCACCAGCTCGACTTCGTCACGCCGGGGAGCTCGCCCATCAGCGCGCGCTCGCGGAAGCAGATGCGACAGAGCGCGAACTTCCGCATGAACCCGCGGCTGCGGCCGCAGATCTGGCAGCGGCTGTGCGCCTGCACCTTGAACTTCGGCGGCCGCTGTGACTTCACGATGAGGCTCTTCTTCGCCATCTCTCCCCCTAAGCCGCGCGGCCGCCGGCGGGGTTGCGGAACGGCATGCCCAGCGCCATCAGGAGCGCCTGGCCCTCTTCGTCCGTCTTCGCCGACGTCACGAGCGTGATCTCGAGCCCGCGCAGCCGGTCGATCTTGTCGTACTCGATCTCCGGGAAGACCAGCTGCTCCTTCAGGCCGAGCGAGTAGTTGCCGCGCCCGTCGAACCCGCGGTCCGACACGCCCTGGAAGTCGCGGATGCGCGGGAGCACCACGTTGATGACCTTCTCGAGGAAGTGCCACATGCGCTCCCCGCGCAAGGTGACCTTGAGCCCGATGGGCACGCCCTCGCGGAGGCGGAAGTTCGAGATGGCCTTCCGCGACTTCGTGACGACGGGCCGCTGACCGGTGATGTTGGCGAGGTCGGCGGCCGCGGCGTCCATGGCCTTGCCGTTGCCGATGGCCTCCCCCATCCCGATGTTGACGACGACCTTCTCGACGCGCGGGACGCGCATGACGTTGTCGTACGAGAACCGCTTCCGCAGCTCGTCCTTCACCGCCCGGTCGTACCGCTCTTTCAGGCCGCTCGCCATCAAGCCTTCTCCTGCACGACGATCTGCTCGCCGCACTTCTTGCACACCCGCTGCTTCTCGCCGTCCAGGGTGCGATGACCGACTCGGGTCGGCTCGCCGCACTTGGGGCAGACGAGCATGACCTTCCCGATGTCCATGCCCGCGGGCTGCTCGATGATCCCGCCCTTCACGTTCCGCTGCGGGTTGGGCTTGGTGTGCCGCTTGTGGATGTTCACGCCGGCCACGACGATGCGGCGCGCGTCGGGATGCACCTCCTGCACGGTCCCGCGCTTGCCACGGTCCTTGCCGGTGATGACCTCGACCTCGTCGCCCTTGCGGATGCGGACGCTCACTAAAGGACCTCCGGCGCGAGCGAGACGATCTTCATGAAGTTCTTGTCCCGGAGCTCACGGGCGACCGGCCCGAAGATGCGCGTCCCGCGCGGCTGGTCCTGCGGCGTGAGGAGCACCGCCGCGTTGTCGTCGAACCGGATGTAGGAGCCGTCGGTGCGACGGAACTCCTTCGTCTGGCGGACGACCACGGCGCGAACGACCTCACCCTTCTTCACCCCGGAGTTCGGGATGGCCTGCTTGACCGTCGCGATGAGGACGTCGCCGACCTCCGCGTCCGTCCCCGTCGAGGACGCGAGGACACGGATCACGGAGATCTCCCGCGCCCCCGTGTTGTCGGCCACCTTCACGCGCGTGTACGGGCGGATCACGGCCGCTTCTCTTCCTCTTCGGTTTCGCCGCTGCCCTCGTCGGCCACCGCCACGGGCGCCTCGCGCTCGGGCTTCGCGAGCAGCTTGGTGACGCCCTCGCTCTCCTCGAGCTCGTGCTCGATGTCCGCCGCCTCAGGCGCCGCGGCATACGCCTCGCCCGCGCGCGAGAGGACCTCGATCACCTGCCAGCGCTTCGTGGCGCTGAACGGGCGGCTCTCCTGGATGCGCACCAGGTCACCCGCCTTCACATCGCCATTGGCGTCGTGCGACGGCACCCGCCGCCGCACCCTGATCACCTTCTTGTAGAGCGGGTGCTCGCGGAGCCGCTCGATCTCGACGATCACCGTTTTGGGGGTCTTCGAACTCACTACCCGACCGACCTTGGTTCGCCTCTGGCCTCTGACGGCCGCGTCCGGATGGGCTCCCTTGTCGGTCGCCGCCGCGCCACTACCGGCCGCGTCCGGGCGGGTCCTCTTGGCGGTCGCCGCCGGCGAGGTCGAGGGGAGCCGCCCCTCGGACGAGGCGGCCGCCTTTCCCACTCTCGCAGTCGGCCGCCGAGGGCGAGGGGCGCGACCCGAGGCAACGTCGCCGGCGGCGACCGTCTTCGCAGACGGCTTCCGCACGGTCGTCGCCTTCTTTGCCACGGTCTTCTTCTCAGCCACTCTTGTTCTCCCGCTCCGCCACCGCTGCCGTCGCGCGCGCTATCCGGCGCCGCGAGCGCTTGATCGTGGACACGTCCTTGAGCTGGCGCGTCGCCAGCTGGAACCGCAGGTCGAGCAGCTCTTCCTTCGCCTCTGTCATCTCCGCCGCGAGCTCGTCGGCCGAGAGGCGGCTCAGGTCCTTCTTCTTGTCAGGCATGAGCGGCCACCTCCTCGTCGAAGCCCTCGCGGATCACGAACCGCGTCGCGATGGGGAGCTTGTAGGCCGCGAGGCGGCACGCTTCCTTCGCCAAGAGCGTGTCCACCCCGGATACCTCGAAGAGGATCCGGCCGGGCTTCACGACCGCGACCCAGTGGTCGGGCGCGCCCTTGCCGGAGCCCATCCGGGTCTCCGCGGGCTTCTTGGTGACCGGCTTATCCGGGAACACGCGGATCCAGACCTTGCCACCGCGGCGGAGGTGGTGGACGATCGCGCGCCGCGCCGCCTCGATCTGGCGCGCGGTCATCCACGCCGGCTCCTGCGCCTGCAGCGCGTAGTCGCCGAACGCGATCGACGAGCCGGCGCTGGCGACGCCGGACATGCGGCCGCGCTGGAACTTGCGGTGCTTGAGGCGCTTCGGCATCAGCATCGGATCAGGCTCCTGCCCCGACCGGCGCCGGGGGCGCGGCGGGCGCACCGGGCGTGTTGGGGCGCTGCGTCGCGTTCGTGGCCACGGCGCGCGGCGGCGGAGCGACCTCGCCCCGGTACACCCAGGCCTTGCACCCGATCGTTCCGTAGGTCGTCTTGGCGATGGCGCGGCCGAACTCGATGTCGGCGCGGAGCGTGTGCAGGGGCACGCGGCCCTCGCGCTCCCACTCGCGGCGTGACATCTCGGAGCCGCCGAGGCGGCCCGCGACCATGACCTTCACGCCCTTGGCGCCCGACTTCATCGAGCGCTGCACCGACTGCTTGAGCGCCTTGCGGAACGAGACACGGCGTTCGAGCTGCTGCGCGATGCTCTCGGCGATGAGGTTCGCGTCCACCTCGGGGTAGCGGATCTCGAAGATGTTCACCTTCACGGCCTTGCCGGTCGTCTTGCCCAGGCGCTGGCGCAGCTCCTCGACCTTCGCGCCGCCTTTCCCGATGACCACGCCCGGCTTCGCCGTGTGGATCGTCACGGTGACCTGGCTCGAGCTGCGCTCGATGTCGATGCGCGAGATCGCGGCGTCGCGGAGCTTCTCGCGGATCCCACGGCGGATGCTCAGGTCCTCCTTCAGGAGGTCCTTGTAGTTCTTCGAGCTGCCGTACCACTTGGCGTTCCAGGTCTTGATCCCGCCCAGGCGGAAGCCGATCGGATGAGTCTTCTGTCCCACTTAGGCGCCTTCCTTCGTATCGACCACCACGGTCAGGTGGGCGGTGCGATGCAGCTTGGTGTCGCGCCGGCCGCGGCCACGCATCCAGATGCGCTTCATGCGCGGGCCCTCGTCGGCCATGGCCCTCTTCACGTAGAGGTCCTCGAGCGTCATGTTGTAGTTGTTCTCCGCGTTGGCGATGGCCGAGCGAAGCACTTTCGCGAGCAACGGCGCGGATCCCTTCGCCAGGTTCTGCAGCAGGCCCATGGCCTCATCGGCCGGCTTCCCGGTGATGAGGTCGGTCACGAGCCGCGCCTTCCGCGGCGAGACGCGCTGGAACTTGGCCGTCGCCTTCACTTCCATCGTCATGCCCCTGGCTTCACCGCGGTGACCTTCTCGATCGAGGGCATGCGGTGGCCTTTGAACGTGCGCGTGGGCGCGAACTCGCCGAGCTTGTGGCCGACCATGTTCTCGGTCACGTAGACCGGGACGTGCCGGCGGCCGTCGTGCACGGCGATGGTGTGCCCGACCATGGCGGGCGTGATCATCGACGCCCGAGACCAGGTCTTCACGACCTTCTTCTCGTTCTTCGAGTTCAGCATCAGGATCCGTTCGTTGAGATTCTTCTCCACGTAGGGACCCTTCTTGATCGATCGGCTCACCTATTTCCTCTTCTTCGCCGGGCGGATCACGAACCGCTCCGTGCGCGGCGCCTTGCGGGTCTTGAGGCCCATGGCCGGCTTGCCCCACGGCGTCTGCGCCTGGCCCCCGACGGGGGACTTCGCCTCGCCGCCTCCGTGCGGGTGGTCCCGCGGCGACATCACGACGCCGCGCACCTGCGGCCGGCGCCCCATCCGGCGGATGTGGCCCGCGCCGCCGATCTTGCGGTTCTCGTGGTCGAGGTTGCCCACCTGGCCTACGGTCGCGCGGCAACGAACGTGGACGATGCGGATCTGGCCCGACGGCAGTCGCACCTGAGCGTACTGCCCTTCCTTGGCGATGAGCTGCGCGGCGCCGCCGGCGGACCGCACCATCTGCGCGCCCTTGCCCGGCTCGAGCTCGACGGCGTGCACCGTCGTGCCCGTCGGGATGTTCTCGATGGGGATGGCGTTGCCGACGCGCGCCTCGGCGTCGGCGCCCGACATGACCGTGTCGCCGACCTTGAGCCCGTCGGGCGCGAGGATGTAGCGCTTCTCGCCGTCGCGGTACACGAGCAGCGCGAGGCGCGCGGAGCGGTTCGGGTCGTACTCGATCGCCGACACCCGCGCCACGATCCCGTCCTTGTCGCGCTTGAAGTCGACGCTCCGCCAGCGCCGCTTCTCGCCGCCGCCGCGGTGGCGCGTCGTGACGCGGCCCTGCGCGTTGCGGCCGGACTGCTGGCGCTTGGCCTCGGTGAGGGCCTTCTCGGGCTTCTTGTTCTTGGTGAGCTCCTCGAACGTGGAGATCTGGCGGTAGCGCCGCACCGGCGTGTAGGCCTTGAACTTCCGCAGCGGCATTAGACGCCCTCCACGAAGTAGCGCTCGATGCGCTGGCCCTTGGCCACCGTGACGACGGCCTTCTTGCGGTCGCCGGTGCGACCGGAATGGCGGCCGGTCCGGCGTTCCTTGCCCTTGACGGCCATGACGTTCACGTCGACGACGTCGACCTTGAACGCGGTGGCGACCGCTTCCGCGATCTCCTGCTTGGTGGCGCTGCGCGTCACTTCGAACGTGTAGCGGCCGGCGTTCGTCTGCGACATCGACTTCTCGGTCACGATCGGGCGCAGCAGAACGAGTGTGTTCGTCATGCGCTACCGCCGCTGGTCGCCCGCGCCGCCAGCGCCTCGAGCGCGTCGCGGTGGACCAGGACCGTGTCGTGGGTGATCACGTCGACCGTGCGCAGCGCGCTGACGCTGCGCACCGACAGGCCGCGGTGGTTGGCGGTCGCGCGGGCCGCCGTCTCGTCGAGCTGAGGCGTGACGAGCAGCGCGCGGCCGGTGTCGCCGATCTTGCTCAGCCAGTCGACGAACGTCTTGGTGCGCGCGCCGTCGCCGTTCGAGGAGAACCCCTCGAACACGAGGACGCGTCCGTCGCTCGCGCGCGCGGCGAACGCCTCGGCGAACGCGGCCCGCCGCATCTTCTCGGGGATCCGGCGCCGGTAACGACGGCCGTTCGGTCCGAAGGCCACGCCGCCGTGGCGCCAGAGCGGCGAGCGCGTGGATCCGGCGCGCGCGCGGCCCGTGCCCTTCTGGGCCCAGGGCTTGGCGCCGCCGCCCGCGACGTCGCCGCGGGTCTTGGTCGCCGCAGTACCGAGATGAGCGTTCGAGCGCGCCGTGTCGAGCACCTGGAAGAGAACGCCCGCGCGCGTCTTCGTGGTCGTGAGCGCGCCGGGAAGCGCGACCGAGCCGGTGACCGTGCCGTCCGTCCCGATCACCGCGACCTGGCCGGCGGGAGCGGTCGGCAGCGGGCGCGGCTCGGCCTTCGGCTTCGGCGCCGTAGCCGAGGGAGCCTCGCGCTTCGGCGCGGGCCGCGCCGGTGGCGGCGCGATCGTGCGCGTGAGCGGGCGCGCGACCACCATCACGATGCCGTTGCGTCCGCCCGGCACCGCGCCCTGCACGATCAACAGCGCGCGCTCGGGGTCGGAGCGGAGGATCTCGAGGTTCTTCACGGTGACGCGGTCCGCGCCCTGGTGCGACGCCATGCGCAATCCCTTGAGGACGCGCCCCGGCGTCGTGCCGGCGCCCACCGATCCCTGCCGCCGGTAGTGGTCGGAGCCGTGCGAGCGCGGGCCGGTGGTGAAGTGGTGAAGGTGCACGGGGCCCATGAAGCCCTTGCCCTTCGACATCCCGGTGACGTGGACCTTGTCGCCCGGCGCGAAGCGGTCGACGCCGATCTCCTGCCCCGGGGTGAACCCGTCGGAGTCCTCGAGGCGCACTTCGCGCAGGTGCCGGAGCGCGGGCAGGCCCTTGAGGTGTCCGGTCTCGGCCTTGCTCAGGGCGCCTTTCGTCACCTTGCCGAAGCCGAGCTGCACGGCGGCATAGCCGTCGCGCGCCGGCGTGCGGACCTGCGTGACGACGTTCGCCTCGGCGGCGATGACCGTCGCCGCGACGGACGAGCCGTCTGCCTTGAAGTGCTGGAGCATCCCGACCTTGCGGCCGAGGATCATCGGGCGCGCCATCGCGGGCGCGTTCCCGCGCTCGGGTGCCTCGGTCTCCGTCTTCTCTGCTGTCTTGGTCTCGTCAGCCATTCCTCAGCCTCTTAGAGCTTGATCTCGATGTCGACGCCGGCCGGAAGGTTGAGCTTCATCAGCGCGTCGACCGTCTTCTGCGATGGGTCGTTGATGTCGATGAGCCGCTTGTGCGTGCGGATCTCGAACTGCTCGCGCGAGTCCTTGAAGATGAAGGGGCTCTTGATCACGGTGAACTTCTCGATGCGCGTGGGCAGCGGCACCGGACCGGTCACGGTCGATCCCGTCCGCTGCGCCGTCTCGACGATCTGCACGGCGGACTGGTCGATCAGCTTGTGGTCGTAGGCCTTCAAGCGGATCCGGATGCGCTGCTTGGCCACGTTATTCCGCGACCTTGGTCACGACGCCCGCACCCACGGTGCGGCCGCCCTCGCGGATGGCGAAGCGCAGCCCCGGCTCGATGGCCACCGCGGTGCCGAGCTCGACGTCGAGGTTGACGTTGTCGCCGGGCATGACCATCTCGGTGCCGCTCGGGAGCTTGCAGGTGCCGGTGACGTCGGTGGTGCGCAGGTAGAACTGGGGGCGGTAGCCGTTGAAGAAGGGGGTGTGCCGGCCGCCCTCCTCCTTGGCCAGGATGTAGACCTCGGCGGCGAAGGCGGTGTGGGGCTTGATGCTGCCGGGCTTGGCCACCACCTGGCCGCGCTCGACGTCGGTGCGCTCGAGGCCGCGCAGCAAGAGCCCGATGTTGTCGCCGGCCTCGCCCTGGTCGAGGAGCTTGCGGAACATCTCGACCCCGGTGACCACGGTCTTTCTCGCCTCGCGGATGCCCACGATCTCGACCTCTTCGCCGACCTTGACGATGCCGCGCTCGGCCCTGCCGGTGACCACGGTGCCTCTCCCCTTGATGGCGAAGACGTCCTCGATGGGCATCAGGAAGGGCTTGTCCTTCTCGCGCACCGGGGTCGGGATGTACTCGTCGACCGCCTTGACCAGCTCGAGGATGCTCTGGTACTCGGGGCTGGCGAGGTCCGTGGAGGTCGATTCCAGGGCCCTCAGCGCCGACCCGCGGATGATCGGCACCTGGTCGCCCGGGAAGCCGTACTTGGAAAGCAGCTCCCTGACCTCGAGCTCCACCAGCTCCAAGAGCTCCTGGTCATCGACCATGTCGACCTTGTTGAGGAAGACCACGATGTACGGCACCTGGACCTGGCGGGCCAGGAGGATGTGCTCGCGCGTCTGGGGCATGGGGCCGTCGGCGGCGCTCACCACCAGGATGGCGCCGTCCATCTGGGCCGCGCCGGTGATCATGTTCTTGATGTAGTCGGCGTGGCCGGGGCAGTCGACGTGGGCGTAGTGGCGCTTGTCGCTCTCGTACTCGACGTGGGCGATGCTGATGGTGATGCCGCGCTCGCGCTCCTCGGGGGCGTTGTCGATGGAGTCGAAGGGCCGGAACTCGGCCTCGCCCTTGAGCGAGAGGGTCTTGGTGATGGCCGCGGTGAGCGTGGTCTTGCCGTGGTCGATGTGACCGATGGTCCCCACGTTCACGTGCGGCTTGGTGCGCTCGAACTTCTTCTTGGCCATCTC
>JACPOT010000043.1 GCA_016191385.1 Chloroflexota bacterium
GAGCGGCGCTATCACCTGTTGACCCGGCGCTTCCCGAGCGGCGCGGGCCTCGTCCGCGAGGGTGCGACCGGTCACCGTCATGGCGGAGCCGTCGACGACGCCTGCCTCGAGCAGTCTCTTCATGACCACCATGATCCCGCCCGCCTCGTGCATGTCCGGCGCGGTGAATCGGCCCCACGGCTTCATGTCCGCGAGCAGCGGGGTGCGTGCGCTCACGCGGTCGAAGTCGTCGAGCGCGAGGGGCACCTTCGCCTCCTGCGCCACCGCGAGCAGGTGGAGGACGGCGTTCGTCGACCCGCCCGTCGCCATCACCGCCGCGATGGCGTTGAGGAGCGCCGTGCGGGTGACCACCTGCGACGGCCGGCGACCGCCCTCGAGCATGCGCATGACGAGCCGCCCGCACTCGCGGGCGAGCTCGTCGCGCGCGGGATCGGCCGCCGGAACGCCGCTCGACCCCGCGGGTGAGATGCCCAGCGCCTCGAACGCGGTGGCCATGGTGTTCGCCGTGAACTGCCCGCCGCACGCGCCCGCACCCGGACATGCGCCCAGCTCGACCTCGCGCAGCTCCGCGTCGGTCATCGCGCCACGGGCATGCGCGCCCACGGCCTCGAAGACGTCCTGGATGGTGACGTCCTTCCCCTGGAAGCGACCGGGCATGATCGACCCGCCGTAGAGCATGAGTCCCGGCAGGTCGAGGCGGACCAGCGCCATCACCGCGGCGGGGATGGTCTTGTCGCAGCCGCTGATGGCCACGAGCCCGTCGACGAGATGTCCGCGCGCGAACAGCTCGATCGAGTCGGCGATCACCTCGCGCGAGATGAGAGACGACTTCATGCCCTCGGTGCCCATGGCCATGGCGTCGTTCACCGAGATGGTGCTGGCCTCGACCGGCGTGCCGCCCGCCTCGCGGATGCCTTCCTTCACCAGCTCGGCCATCCGCCGGTGGTTCGCGTTGCACGGCTGGATGTCGGTCCAGGCGTGGGTCACGAGCACGAGCGGCCGCTTGAGATCTTCGTCGCGGAAGCCGACCGCCCGCATCATCGCCCGCGCCGGGGCGCGGCGGGGGCCGTCGAGGAGGGTGCGGCTGTTGCGGCGCGCGTCGGTCACGCGAGGAGCGTAGGTGGAGCCCGCTAGGGGGTTTTTGTCGGTGGGGCGGTCGGCGCGGTCGTAGGCCGCGGGGTCGCGGCGGGCGCGCTCGTCGCGGGCGGCGCCGTGGTCACGCTCGGGCTCGTCGGAGGTGCGTTGGGGACGAACGGCGGCGGCGTAAGGCCGGTCGCGGCGGGGACCACGCGCGCCGGGCTCGCGTCCGGAGATGAGAGGACCGGCGCCGCCGTCGGGACGGGCTCCTTTGGACCCGCGAGCACGCTATCGCGGACGAGCGTGCCGGTCACGAGGCCGACCGCGAAGAAGAGCGTAACGAAGAGCGCGATGCGCCGCCATCGCGGCGCCCAGAAGCGATCGAGATCGTTGACCACGTCAGCGTACGATCCAGACCATGCCCAGCGCGATCGATCTGGACCCCCGCGCGCTCGCCGAGATCGTCGGTCGGACGCTCGTCGTGTACGCCGCTCTCCTGGCCGGCCTGCGGCTCGCCGGGAAGCGCGAGCTCGGGCAGATGTCGGCCTTCGACCTGGTCGTCATCCTCGTGATCTCGAACGCGGTGCAGAACGCGATGGTCGGCGCGAACACCTCGCTCACCGGTGGTCTCGTGGCGGCGGGCACGCTGCTCGCCGTCAACGCGGTCCTCGTGCGTACGGGGCTGCACTCGCGGTGGCTGCGGCAACGGTTCCTGGGGTCGCCCACGCTCCTGGTCCACGAAGGCGAGTTGATCCCGGGTCACCTGCGGCACGAGGGCCTCGAGTCCGATGAGGTCATGCAGGCGCTGCGCGAGCACGGCATCGACGACCTCCGCAAGGTGAAGAGCGCGGTCCTCGAGGTGGACGGGACGATCAGCGTCATCCCGGAGGCCGCGCCCAGCACGTGGCCGTGGTCGAAGGCGATGCGGCCGCGATCGGGCTCGGAGTTCCGCCGGCCGCGACGCCGCCCTGCGGGCAGGGAATGATCGCCGTGGCGCTGATGTCCCCGTTGGCGTCGACGTCCGCGGAGTAGCAGAGGGTGTCGCGGACGACATCGGCCTTGGCGTCGATGGCGGCCGGGATGCGGAATTCGAAGTGCGACGCATAGGAGAGGATCGCGATCCCCGGGCTGCCTCCGTCAGGGGGCCGGTACGCGACTACGCGTCCTATCACCGATGTCGACATCGCGTTCGTCAGGTAGTCGTTCAGAGCGGGGTTGGCGATGTCGCCGGTCGGCACGAGCGTGCCCAGGACGCACATCTTCGAGCCGACAGTGGTGCGGTCGGTCTTGTCACCGGCCGGATCGCCGGTGTACCCCGGTCCCGACGCGGGGATCGTGAACGTGCGCGAGCCCACGACCAGGATCCCGTCCGCGCTCGCGGTCCGCGGCCGGTACTGGCGGATCGTGCCGCAGCGGTGGACGCGCTCGAGCGAGTTCGGACCCGCGAGGCCGACGTCCGCCGTCGCGAAGAGGTCGCCCGTATCGCGCGAAACGACGCCGCGGTAGCAGACGCGCTGGTACTGCCGCGGCGCGGGGACATCGGGGCCGCGGTACATCCGCAGCTGACCGAAGTCGGCGTCGAGGGTCACGTCCGGACCGCCCGTGCTGAGCAGCGTCCCGCAATACCGGGCATCGGGCGGCGGAGGGAAGAAGAGGTAGCGCACGAGCTGGCCGCTCGTCGCGCCGACGCTGCCCTCGACGCACAGGTCGCGGCCCACGGCGACCTCGACACCGCCGTTGCCCGCGGCGACGCCGGTCGCGATGGGATACGTCCGGGTCCCGATCGTGAGCGATCCGGTCGTGGAGGCGGTGGCGGGCACATGTACCTTCAGCGTCCCGCAGAGCTCGAGCGCCGTCGTCAGCTCGCTCGCGGCGGCCGCCGGCAACGCGAGGAGCGCCAGCACGAACACTGGGAGAGCGACGCCGATGCGCATGACCTGTCGTCGCCGCACGTCGCAGGCCACCGACGTCGAGAGCTAGGCCGGCGCCTCCGCTACGAGAGCGAGGTGCAGCGCGGCGACGTGGAGGGCATGGCGGATCTCGCCGGTCCGGATCAGCCTCTGGATGTCCGCGCGCGGTACGAGCACGACCTCGATGTCCTCGCTGCCTTCCTGATGACCCTCGTTCACCTTCTCGGCGCCATGGGCGAGGAAGGTGTGCTGGCGGTTCGTGAAGTGCGCGGGGTTCGGCCACATTCACCCGACGGAACGGAACGACTTCGCCCCGTACCCGGTCTCCTCTTCGAGCTCTCGCCGCACGGCCTGCTCCGGGGTCTCGCCGGGATCCACGACGCCGCCGGGGATCTCGAGCCCGACCTCGCTCGAGCCGAAGCGGACCTGGCGGACCATCACGATCTTGTCGTCGGCAGTGATCGCGACCACGTTGGCCCACTCGTCGGCGTCGATGGCCACGCGCTGGTGCTGGCTGCGGTCGCGCGGATCGGCCCACACGTCCTCGTGGACCCGCAGGACGTGATGGTCAGCGATAGGACCCGTGCGCACGCGCTTCCACGGACGCGGTCGATCGCTCATCGCTCCGCGATCAGGCGGCGATGTTGCCGAAGCGCTCGGGATCCCAGCGCAGGCCAAGGTCTTCGGGCGGGCCCATGTACCCGAGCAGCGCGGACGCGGCCACGACCGCGGGGCTGGCCAGGTAGCCGAGCCCGCCGATGCCCATGCGGTTCTGCCAGTTCCGGTTGAACGACGTGATCGCGATCTCGCCCTTGGTCAGCGCGTCGGGGCCCTGGCCGAAGCAGGGCCCGCACCACGACCGGCGGATCTGCGCGCCGGCCCCGCGGAAGACCTGCGCGATCGACTCGCCTCCGAGCCGCGGGTCGCCCGTCTCGATCTGCGTCGCGACCTCGCCCGAGCCGGGGAAGACGACGAAGTCGGTCGCGGCCTTCGCCGCCCCCTTCGTCCGGGCGTCATAGATGACCAGCGCCGCCTCGAGCAGGTCGTCGTACCCGCCGTTGGTGCACGACCCGATGTACGCCTTGTCGAACCGCAGCCGCTCGCGCGCCACCTCATCGGCCGGGAAGGCGTTCCCCGGCGCGAACGGCTTCGCGATGAACGGCACGATCTCGCCGAGGTCGAGCGTCTCGTCGATCTCGTAGCGCGCGTCGGCGCCGGGCGCGATGCGTGGGTAGGGAAGCTCGCGGAAGCCGTGCTTCGCATACCAGGCGTACGTCACGTCGTCGGCGGCGAAGATGCCGTTCTGCGCCTCGGCCTCGGCCATCATGTTGGCGATCGTGTTCCGGTAAGGGATAGGCAGCTGCCGGTCGGCGTCCACGAGCTCGACGCTCATGCCCTGCGCCTGATCCTTGCCCCAGCGGCGCAGCAGGCCGAGCACGACATCCTTTCCGCTCACCCAGGGATGCAGCTTCCCGCGGAACGTCACGCGGCGCGCTTTGGCGAGCGTGAAGTGGATGTGGCCGGTGGCCCAGCCGAACCCGAGCGCCGTCGACCCGACCCCGACGCCGACGGCGCCGTATGCCCCATAGGCGCGGCTGTGCGAGTCGGCGCCCGGGACGAACGCCCCGGGGAGGACGAGGCCCTGCTCGGGGAAGTAGAAGTGAAAGATCCCGTCGCCGGGCGTCGCGTAGTAGGGCCGCTTCAACCCGTGGTGCTCCGCGAACTGCCTGCCGATGGAGGTCTGCTTCTCATCCGATGCGCGCCCGCTAAAGACGAAGTGGTCGTTGGCGATGGCGGCCTGCCGCGGGAAGATGGTGTCGGCCGTGATCGAGTTGAACGTGTGGATCGCGAATGGCGCCGTGCCGTCCGACGCCGGCAGCAGGTCCGCGTACACGCGCAGCGTCGCGCCCGGGCGGACCTCGGCGTCGCGATCGACGCGGTGCGCCCAGACGATCTGCTCCGTGGTGGTGAGGCCGCGTGCCGTCGCCGCATCGGCCCACTCGACGCGGGGTGCGCGCTGGACGAAGTCGCGCAGCTCGCGGCGCCCCAAAGCGAGGATCCCGCCCCCTCGGCGGATCTCCTCTTCTTTCGGGGTCAGCGGGAGCGGCGTGTAGCTCTTGGCCTGCGTCACGTTGCGCAGGTCGCGCGTCGCGACGTCGAGCTCGAGCACATCGCCGTCGCGCACGTCCTCGACCGCTTCGGGTGACTGCACGACGTGCAGCCCCAGGTTGAGCGCGTTCCGTCGGAAGATGTCGCCGACGCTCTTGCCGCAGACGATGACGAGCTCACCGCCGGCCTCCTCGCCCACGGCCTTGAGGCCCGCGGGGCTCATCTCACGCGACGAGCCGATGGCGAAGCGGTCGCCCGCGACGACGAACGTCTCGCCCCGGCCGACGCGCTCGCGGAAGTCCGGCATGAGGTAGCGGAATGCGCCGGCCTTCCAGCGTTCGTCGAGACGGTCGAGGCTCTCGCTCACG
>JACPOT010000004.1 GCA_016191385.1 Chloroflexota bacterium
GCCGAAGCTGTCGACGATAGTGACCGTCACCGTGAAGTCGCCGACCTGCGCGTAGATGTGCCGCAGGACGAATGTCTTGTCGGGCGCGAGATCCAGCGACTGCGCGCCGGTGCCGTCGCCGTAGTCGACCGTCGCCGTCCAGGTCTGACCCGCGTCGGGATCGCTGAAGCTCCCCGCGACATCGAGGCCGTCGCGCCGGAAGACCCTCTGGTCGCCCGGGAGCGAGAGCGACGGCGCCGTGTTCGGCTGCGGCAGGTCGCCGCCGGCGCTGCCGAAGAGGCGGATGGTGGCGGTGTCGGCGTACGGCTTCGGCGCCGTCCAGAGCGGCAGCACCCGCGCGGCGGCTTCGGCGCCGCCGAAGCCCGCGTACCAGACGAGCTCGCGCCCGTAGGCGGGGACGAAGAGCCCGACGGGCGCGCTCGTGGTCAGCCCGGCGAGGTCGGGCGCGTAGGCATTGATGAGCGGGCCCCAAGAGAGACCGCCGTCGCTGGACCGGCGGTAGTAGGTGTTCTCGCCGCCGCTGGTCGAGCGCAGGAAGAGCACGTTCCCGGCCTGGTCGAGCATCGTCGTGGCCGTGGAGTGGCCGCAGCAGCCGGTGAGCCCGCCCGAGCCGCCGTGGTCGACCTGCGCGCTCCAACCTCCCCCGAGCGTGCCGACCTGCGTGCCGCGCCCCGACTGGCCGAAGCCGGCGCTGGACTTTGTGACGTATATCCAGGTCCCCGGCGTGGCCGTCTCCAGGAAGGAGAAGTTGTGGGCGCGCGAGCACTCCGCCAGCGAGGCGCCGCCGCTGTTGCCGCTGGCCGGGCGCATGGAGGCGTCGCCCGCGGGGAGCGCGGCGGTCCAGGAGCCGAGGGGGGGATCCGCGGTCGAGCGGTACCGGGGGACGCCCGAGCCGCTGAAGACGTAGAGGGTCTGGCTATCGCGCGAGGCGACCACGCGCGGCGCGAAGCCGAAGGGGTCGAAGGTCTCGGCGGCGAAGGGATAGAGGGGCGCCGACCAGGAGGCACCGCTGTCGTCGCTGGCGCGGAACGCGAGGCGCCCGGAGAGGCCAGGGCGCGTGTCGACGAAGGCGGCGACCAGGCGCCCGCGGAAGGTGGCGAGCTGCGGGTAGGCCGAGCTGACCGCACCCAGGACGACGGAGGGGTCGAGCGCCGTCTCGCGCGTGTACCGCGCGAAGCGGACCTCGGTCCCGCTGCTCGAGAACACGAGGCCGACCTGCCCGTTGGGCATGACCGCCGCCGCGATGTACCGCGGGCTCGCGACGGTCTCGCCGTATGCCTGCGCAGGCTGAACGAGCGGCGAGCCCGGGACGATGCTGACGACGAGGCTGAGGGCGAACCCCATCGCTGAGGCCCTCCTGCCAAGACCGCGCCTTCCGGGTCGATCGCTCCCCGCCACGGAGGCGACCCTACGCTGATCGACAAGTTCGGTCGATCACGAGTTGACTTCTGATAGCGAACCGCGACCACGGGTGCTGGCGCGGGGCTAGCTGGCCACGCCTGCGAGCTCCCGGCGCACCGGCTCCAGCTGCCCCTCGGTGAGGATCTGGCGCAGGAACTGCCCGGTGAACGAACGCCGGACCTTGGCGACCTCCTCCGGCGTGCCCTCGGCGATGACCTCGCCGCCGGCCTTGCCGCCCTCGGGACCGAGGTCGATGACGTGGTCGGCGGTCTTGATGACGTCGAGGTTGTGCTCGATCACGACCACGGTGTTGCCCGCGTCGACGAGGCGGTGCAGCACCTCGAGGAGCTTCTCGACATCAGCGAAGTGCAGGCCCGTCGTGGGCTCGTCGAGGATGTAGAGCGTCCGGCCGGTGCCGCGACGCGCGAGCTCCGTCGCGAGCTTCACGCGCTGCGCCTCGCCGCCCGACAGCGTCGTCGCGGACTGCCCGAGGTGGATGTAGCCGAGGCCCACGTCGTTGAGGGTGCGCAGTCTCCCCTCCACGCCGGGGACGTGCTCGAAGAACAGCAGCGCGTCCTCGACGGTCATCTCGAGCACGTCCGCGATGCTCTTGCCCTTGTAGTGGATCTCGAGCGTCTCGCGGTTGTAGCGCTTGCCCTTGCAGACCTCGCAGTGCACGTAGACGTCGGGGAGGAACTGCATCTCGATCTTGATCACGCCGTCGCCCTGGCAGGCCTCGCAGCGTCCGCCCTTGACGTTGAAGGAGAAGCGGCCCGGCGTGTACCCGCGCAATCGCGCCTCGGGCACCTGCGCGAACAGGTCGCGGATGGGCGTGAAGAGCCCGGTGTACGTGCCCGGGTTCGACCGCGGCGTGCGGCCGATGGGCGATTGGTCGATGTCGATGACCTTGTCGATGTACTGGATGCCCTCGACCTTGGTGTGCTCACCGGGTCGGTCCTTGGCCTTGTAGAGGACCTGCGCCAGGCGGCGGTAGAGGATCTCGTTGATGAGGTCAAGGATGTAGAGGACGCCGACGAGGCCCGAGCCGATCTGCGTCGCCAGGCGGATGCGCTGCGCCTCGCCTCCGGAGAGCGTCGTCGCCGACCGGTCGATGGTGAGGTAGTCGAGGCCGACGTCGACGAGGAACCCGAGCCGCTGGCGGATCTCCTTGAGGACCTGCCGGGCGATGGTGCGCTGGCGCGCGCTGAGCGGGCCGCGATCCCGCTCGAGCCCCTTCGACCAATCCGTCGCCTCGAGCACGGTCATGCGCGTGACGTCCACGATGTTGCGCTCGCCGATGAGCACCGCGAGGGTCTCGGGCTTCAGGCGCTGGCCCTTGCACACGGGACACGGCCGCTCGCTCATGTATCTCTCGATGTCCTCGCGGATGTGCTCCGAGGTCGTCTCGCGATGGTCGCGCTCGAGCCGCGGGAGCACGCCTTCCCACTCCACCTCGTACGAGCGCTTCTGCCCCGACCGGTTCTCATACGAGAGCTTCAGCGGGTCGTCCGTCCCGTTGAGGATCGCGTCGATGGCCTTCTTCGGCAGGTCCCGGATGGGCGTGTCGAGGGAGAAGCCGAGCTTGCGGGCGAGGCCGGTCAGCGCCGCGAGCCGGTACTGCGCCATCCCGCCCGTCTTCGCCCACGGCAGGATCGCGCCCTGGCGGATGGAGATGTCCGGGTTCGCGAGGACGAGGTCGGGGTCGGGCTCGAGGCGCGTGCCCAGGCCGGTGCACGCGGGGCACGCGCCGTGGGGCGAGTTGAACGAGAACGTGCGCGGCTCGATCTCGCCGATGGAGAAGTCGCCATGCGGGCACGCCAGGAGGCGCGAGAAGAGGCGTTCAGCACCCTTCTCCTCGGCGGGCGCGACGATGGCCAAACCCTCACCGAGCCGCAGTGCCGTTTCGACCGAGTCCGTGAGGCGGGGGCGATCCTCCTCGGGCACGCCACCGGCCGGGACAGCGATGCGATCGACGACCACCTCGACCGTGTGCTTCTTCATCTTGTCAAGCTGGATGTCGTCGGAGAGGTCCCGCACGGTCCCGTCGACGCGGACGCGCGCGAACCCGGCCCGGCGCGCGGTCGCCATGAGCTGCTGGTGCTCGCCCTTCCGGTCACGCACCAGCGGCGCCAGGACGAGCAGCCGCGAGCCTGCCGGGTAGGCGGCGATCTGGTCGACGATCTCCTGCGGCGTCTGCGCGACGATGGGGATCCCGTGCGTCGGGCAGTGCGGCACGCCGATGCGCGCGAACAGCAGCCGCAGGTGGTCGTAGATCTCGGTCACCGTGCCCACCGTGGACCGCGGGTTCCGGGTCGTGCCCTTCTGGTCGATGGACACGGCCGGGGACAGGCCTTCGATGAGGTCGACGTCGGGCTTCTCCATCTGCCCCAAGAACTGCCGGGCATACGCGGAGAGCGACTCGACGTAGCGGCGCTGGCCTTCCGCGTAGATGGTGTCGAACGCAAGGGAGGACTTGCCCGACCCCGACAGGCCGGTGATGACGACCATCCGGTCGCGGGGGATCCGCACGTCGATGCCCTTGAGGTTGTGCTCGCGCGCTCCCTTGACGTGGATGTGCGTGGGTGAGTGCTGCGTCGCGGGCTGCTTCATGCGGCGCGGCGGAAGTCGCCGACGACGAGGCGGAGGTACATGAGCCAGATCGGGAGGGTCACGATGCCTCCGCCGAGCGAGTCGGCACCCTGGCGGTAGTAGTTCTCCGGGGTGGCGAGGAGCGCGTTCGCGAGGGCCTGGTACACGCCGGTCGGGAGAAGCACCACCGTCGCGAGGCCGAACACGATCGTCCCCACGAGCAGGTACACGCGACGCAGCCCGAGAGCGAGGCCTTCGGTGCCGAGACCGCGCCGCGCGGCGTAGTGCGCGACCCAGAAAAGAGCTCCGAAGACCGCGAACGTGATCCCCCGGATGAGGTCTTCGTTCCGGCGACGGTCGGTCTGCTGCTTCTGCTGGATGCGCTGCTGCTCCAGCTGCTCCGGCGTCGGCTCGACGCAGCCCTTCTCAATGGTCCCGGGCGGGCACGCTGGCCGCACGATGGGCCCGAAGACCTGCCCCCCATAGATGAACTCGTCGCCGGCGACGCGTGCGATCCCGAAGTTGACGACCGACGCGAGACCGATGGTGAAGACCACCACGCCCGCGAGCGACGCGATGTAGAGGTAGAGGCGCAGCAGACCCGCCGGCGAGAGCTCGACGCCTTCGCGGCCGCGCTGCAGGAAGGCCATGGCGATGAGCGCGATCCCTCCGAGGATCGCGGCCGCCGTGAGGATCCCGACCGTCATCGCCGTCCCCTCCGTCCGCGCATCACGCGCTTCGTTCCGAGCCCGCGGCCATCGGTGTGGCCGGCCATCTCCTCGAGCGTGCGGATCTCCGGCGCGCTCTGCTCGAGCACCAGGAGCCCCCGCAGCTCGACGACCTCGTCGCGCAGGGCAGCGGCCTTCTCGAACTCGAGGTCCTTCGCGGCTTGCTTCATCTGCGCTTCCAGGTCTTTCACCATGCGCACGAGCTCGTCGCGCGAGAGGTCCTTGGCGCGGAAGACGTTCTTCTCGTAATGCTCCCCCTGTTCCGCGACCGACCGGAGGCGGATCCCGATGTCGCGGATCGCCTTCACGATGCTCGTCGGCTCGAAACCGTGCTCGGTGTTCCAGGCCAGCTGGATCTTCCGGCGCCGCTCGGTCTCCGCGATGGCGGTCTTCATTGAATCGGTCATCCGGTCGGCGTACATGATCACCTCGCCCTCGATGTGGCGCGCCGCGCGGCCCACGACCTGGATGAGAGAGCCCTTCGAACGGAGGTAGCCCTCCTTGTCCGCGTCGAGGATGGCGACGAGCGTCACCTCGGGCAGGTCGATGCCCTCACGGAGGAGGTTGACCCCGACGATCACGTCGTAGACGCCGAGCCGCAGGTCCCGCAGGAGCTCGATGCGCTCGAGCGTCTCGACCTCGGAGTGCAGGTACTGGACCTTGACCCCCATCTCGCGCAGGTAGTCCGCGAGGTCCTCGGCCATCTTCTTCGTGAGCGTCGTCACGAGAGCACGCTGGCCCTTGTCGACGCGGACGCGGATCTCGTTGAGCAGGTCGTCGATCTGGCCCTCTGTCTTGCGCACGTGGATGACCGGCTCGAGCAGCCCGGTGGGACGGATGATCTGCTCGACGAAGCTGCTCGGCCCGCCCACCTTCTCCGTCTCGTAGGGCCCGGGGGTCGCGGACACGTAGATGGTCTGGCCCATCCGCTCCTCGAACTCGTCGAACCGCAGCGGCCGGTTGTCGAGCGCGCTGGGCAGCCGGAAGCCGTACTCGACGAGGACCTCCTTCCGCGAGCGGTCTCCGCCGTACATCCCGCCCACCTGCGGGACGCTCATGTGCGACTCGTCCATGAACGTGAGGAAGTCGGGCGAGAAATAGTCGAGCAGGGTCCACGGCCGGCTGCCCGCCGGCCGGCGCGCGAGGTGGCGCGAGTAGTTCTCGACCCCGTGGCACGTGCCGGTCTCGCGCAGCATCTCGAGGTCGAAGTTCGTGCGCTGGCGCAGGCGCTGCGCTTCGAGCAGGCGGCCCTGCCCCTCGAGCTCCTGGAGGCGCTCCTCGAGCTCGGCCTCGATGCCGTGCAGCGCCTCGAGCAGCTTGTCCCGCGGCGTCACGAAGTGGCGGGCGGGATAGATGTCGACCTTGTCGCGCTCCGCCAGCACCTCGCCCGTGAGCGGATCGAGCTCGGTGATGCGCTCGATCTCATCGCCGAAGAACTCGACGCGCACCGCGAGGTCCTCGTATGCCGGGTAGACCTCGAGCGTGTCGCCGCGGACGCGGAACGTCCCGCGCGTGAACGCCGTGTCGTTCCGCGCGTACTGGATGTCGACGAGGTGACGGAGGACCTTGTCGCGGCGCTCGCGCTCGCCGCGACGCAGGCGCACCGTGACCGCGCCGTAGTCGATGGGGGCGCCGAGGCCGTAGATGCACGAGACCGACGCGACGATGATCACGTCCCGCCGCTCGAACAGGGAGCGCGTCGCGGCGTGGCGCATCTTGTCGATCTCCTCGTTCCGTGAGGAGTCCTTCTCGATGTAGGTGTCGCTGCGCGGGATGTACGCCTCGGGCTGGTAGTAGTCGTAGTAGGAAACGAAGTAGTGCACCGCGTTCTTCGGGAAGAACTCGCGGAACTCGCCGTACAGCTGGGCGGCGAGCGTCTTGTTGTGCGCCATGACCAGGGCGGGCCGGCGTGACGCCGCGATGACCTGCGCCATCGTGACCGTCTTCCCGGATCCGGTCACACCGAGGAGGACCTGATCGCGCGCTCCGGCCTTCAGGCCCTCGATCAGCTTCGCGGATGCCGACGCCTGATCCCCCGCGAGCGGCCAGGGCAGCTCCAGGTGGAACTCGGCTTCGCCGGCGGGACGGTCGAGGGGCAGGTCGAGGGTCTCGGTGGGGCTCACGGTCACATCCTAGAACAGGTGTTCTGTCGGGCCGGCGGTCGCGGTCGCCTTCCATCGTATCCCGCGGCGGCGCCGTAACGGTCCGCCTGGCGGGGCGATGCGTGAAACTAGGGCGCTCAGCGCTCAAGGAGGAAGGGACCGATGGATCCACGGCGTCGCGCGCGGCTGATCCTCATCGTCGGCGTCCTCCTCGCCGTCCTCGCGGGAGTGATCACGTACTCCATTGCCGAGGGCGCCAAGTCCACGACGGCCGAGCCTCCGCCGACGACCGACGTCCTCGTCGCGGCGCGCGACATCCCGGCCCGCACGGCCCTCGGGGCCGCGGACGTGAAGGTCGCGAAGATCGACGTCAGCGTGGCGCCGCCCGCGGCGCTCAAGGATCCGAAGGACGCGGTCGGCAAGATCCTTCAGCAGCCGGTCGCCGTGAACGAGCCGCTCATCGCGACGAAGTTCGCTCCGGTCGACCGCGGCTTCACCGTGTTCCCCCCCGGCGAACAGGTGCAGCCCGGGTCGCCCGCCTACCGTGTCATGACGGTCACGATCCCCGACCAGTTCGCCGTCGGTGGCGTGCTGCAGGCCGGCGACATCGTGGACATCCTCTACGTGTACTCGTTCGACCCGGCGAAGTACGTGATCCCTCCCACCGGCGGCGCCGCCCCCGCGGGACCCTCGAAGATCGCCGCCGACACGGTCGCGAAGGTGGTCGTCGGGCCGTCGATCATCCTGGCGCGCCTTCTCACCGTGTACACGATCCGCGTCGACGCGGCGCTCGCGGAGCGCCTCGCCTACGCCCAGGCCGCGGGCGGCACGCTCCAGCTCCTGCTTCGGGCTCCCGGTGACGAGCGCGCCGCGGGCACGACGGGCGCGACATTCCAGACGACGTTCGACGCGTTCAAGCTCCCGATCCCGCAGAAGATCGCCGCGCCGCAATAGCCCGCGACCTCTCGAACGCGCGCGCGACCTGAGCCCGCGTGCCCTCGCGCTCTCCGGCGTTCTCGATCACGACCGTCGCGGCCGAGCGGAACTCGTCCTCGCCACGCTGATGCCGGAGCCGTGACTCGGCGTCGGTGGCGTTCACGCCCCGCGCCCTGAGGCGCTCGAGCATCGCGTCGCGCGGCGCGACGACGACCCAGACCTCGTCGCACATCGTCCGCAGCGAGCCCTCGAGCAGCTTGATGGCCTCGACCACGAGGATCTGATCGCCCGGGAGCATCGATCGCGCCTCGAGCACTCGCGCGATCACCCGTGGATGGAGGATGCGCTCGAGCGCCGCGAGCTTCGCCGGATCCGCGAACACCTCCGCGGCGAGCTTCGCGCGGTCGATCTCGGTGTCCTCGCCGAGGATGCCCGTGCCGAACCGCTGCACAATGGCGCTGTAGCCCACCGTCCCGCGGCTCTGCTCGTCATGGACGATGGCGTCCGCGTCGAGGCCCTTCGCACCGAGCTCCCGCAGCATCTGCGCGACCGTGGTCTTCCCCGCGCCCATCGGGCCGGTGAGCCCGATGACGTACGCGGTCACGACCCCTTCTCCGCCCACTGGGCGTACAGGTCGCGCAGCGCGGCCTCGAGCGTGGCGTGCTCCTCGCCCACCCGGCGCGTCTCCATGTAGTTGCCGCTCTGCGCGATCTCGGCGATGCGCTGTTCGAGCGCCTTGAGCTTCTCTTCGAGCTCGGCGATACGCGCTTCGAGCGCGGCGACCTCCTTCGATGCCTTCGACTGACGGCGCCCAGCCCCGGCGGCGCCCGCCGAAACCCTCTCTACGCGCGTGGACCCACCACCCTCGCTACGCCTCGCCTGCACGTTGGTCTTGCCGCGAGGCCGGTCGCTACGCTCGGGTGGTCCCCCACGCGCGCGGGGTCCCTCGGCGGGCCACTCGCCGGGGCTGGGCGCGGGCACGGCCGGAGCCGCGACCAGGCCGAGCGCTCGTGCCCTTTGAAAGCTCGTCCAGTTCCCCTCATGGACCGCAAGGCCACCGTTCTCGACGAGCCACACGTGCGTCGCCAGCTTGTCGATGAGGTAGCGGTCGTGACTGATCACCACCATCGTTCCCTGATACGCGAGCAGGACCGACTCCAGTGCCTCCCGCGCCGTGACGTCGAGATGGTTCGTCGGCTCGTCGAGCGCAAGCAGGTTCGCCTCGCGCGCCGACAGCCGCGCGAGGGCCAGCCGCGATCGCTCGCCACCGGAGAGCACGGCCACCTCCTTGAAGACCTCTTCGCCGCGGAAGAGGAACCGCGCTAGAAGGTCACGCGCCGGCTGCTCCGCGAGGCTCGTACTGGTACGCAGCGCCTCGAGCACCGTGCCCGAGCCGAGGTCGAGCTGCGCCTGGGCGAGATATGCGACGCGCGCGGTCGGCGCGCTCGAGACGTATCCGTCGAGCGCGGGCAGCTCGCCGATCAGCGTCCGCACCAGGGTCGTCTTCCCCGCGCCGTTCGGCCCGACGACGGCCACGCGCGCGCCGCGCCCGATGCGCAGCGGCGGCGTGCGCACGACGGGCACGCCGCGCCGGTAGCCGACACTGAGCGGCGTCGTCTCGACGACGGTGTCGCTTGGCATGTGGGCCGCCTCCAGCTGCCAGCCGTGGCGCGCGACGCGCTCGGGACCCTCGATCCGCTCCACGCGCGCGAGCTTCTTGCCGCGGCCGCGCGCTTCCTTGGACCGCTGTCCCGCGCCGTAACGGCGGATGAACTCCTCCGTGCGCGCGATCTCCTCGGCCTGGCGGTCGGCCGCCTTGACGAGCGCCGCGTCGCGGTCGGCGCGCTGCCGCGCATAGTGGCTGTATCCACCGCGGTACTCGATCACGGTCCCGCGCTCGAATGAGAGCGTTCGAGACGTGACGCGGTCAAGGAAGTAGCGATCGTGCGAGGCGACGAGCGCGGTCACGTCGCGCTCGATGAGGAAGCTCTCGAGCCATTCGAGCGCGACGATGTCGAGGTGGTTCGTTGGCTCATCGAGGAGCAGCAGGTCGGGATCGTCGAGGAGCAACCGCGCGAGACCGAGCCGCGTGCGCTCCCCTCCGGAGAGGGTGCGTACATCGCGCAACGCGAGCGGCCCGAGACCGAGCCCGCCGAGCACGCGCTTCACCGTCGCGTCGAAGTCGTACCCGCCGGCGTGCTCGAAGTGATGCTGCGCGTCGGAGTAGCGCTCCAGCACCTCGGCATCGCCGGATCCCAGCCGCGGCTCGAGCGCGCGCATCTCCTCTTCCAGCTCGCGGATATGCGCTCCGGCCGTCCGTGCGTGCGCCTCGACGGTACCGGGCAGGTCGGCAAGGAGCTCCTGCTCGAGGAGCGCGACGCGGCTCCCTCGGGCGATCGCGATGTTGCCTTGA
>JACPOT010000005.1 GCA_016191385.1 Chloroflexota bacterium
TACAGTCCACGGGACAAACATCGACGCAGGATGCGTCCTTCACATCGATGCACGGCTCGACGATCACATAGGCCATTCGGCGGACTCTCCCTCTACTCCGGCGCGATCTCCACGCAAGGCTACCATCGGACGCGGATCATGTCGGATGAGGTCACCGAGCTTCCGCTCCCGTTCGACGTCACGCCGATGGAGCGCGAGACGGCGCGCCGACTCATCGCTAAGCACACGAAGATCACGGGCGAGGATCAGCACACGGTCCGCTTCGAAGGCCACGCCGTTGGCCAGACCGGGCCGGTCTGGCACTTCCAATACCTCCGCATGTTCAAGATCCCGACCGGGTGGCTCATCGCGGGCCACGACCTTCGCGAAGGGATGAAGGTGGGCTATGCGGCCCGGCCAGAGGACCTGGCGAAGAGCTTCGACCATCCCGCGGTCCAGGAGTTCGTGGCCGACGAGCTGCGGTTCCGCGGCGTCATCGGGAGCGAGCACGCCGGAGGCTGATCCCGCGAAGACAGCGCGCGAGCGCAAAGCCGCGCGAGGACCGAAGCGCGAGCCCGACACCGCCGAGTCGCCGCGCTCGCGCTGCGACGACCCGCCTCCAGCGGAGCTGGTGCGTGGCGTCGAGCAGCTGAACGCGGGGGAGCTCTTCGAGCAGCACGAGACCCTCGAGACGTTGTGGCGCGCGACCGACGCGCCCGTGCGCGGCCTGTACCACGGCATCCTCCAGGTCGGTGTCGGCCTCTACCACTGGAGTCGCGGCAACCATCACGGCGCCAGCGTTCTGCTGGCGGAAGGGATCGACCGCCTGCGGCCATTCACGCCGGCGTGCCACGGCATCGACGTCGCGGCATTGATCGCTGATGCGACCACCCTGCGCGAAGAGCTCGCTCGGCTCGGACCCGAGCGCATGTCCGAGAAGGAGGCACGTCGAGCGCTCAGGGTGCGCTGGACGTCGCCGCCCTAGCGGTCCCACCCTTCGAGCACGTACGGCGGGAGATTCACGGCCTCGACCCCGCGCAATCCCGGGATCGCCTGGCGCATGGCGCGCTCGATGCCGCTCTTGAGCTGCAGTGACGCGACCATCCGGCCTGGGCCCGGCGTGAACGTGAGCTTCACCTGAGCGATGGCGTCCTCGACGCCGACCAGCCCGACCTGCGCGCCCGACGCCTCAAGCAGCGGCCGCATCTCCGCGAGCTTCGCCTCGACCTGCGCTCGGAGATCGGCCATCGCGGCCAGCATATGGAGCGAGCCGCCGGTTCGCGTGGCACTATCCGTCGCCCGTGTGCTACCCGCCGACAGCGCGACCGCCCGACGTCCCGCGCGATCTGATCGCCATCTCCGGCGGCGCCGGCGGCCGGGACGAGATCCTCACGAGCCAGGACGGTACGCGCTTCCGCTCATACGTCGCTCCGGCCGCAGGCGGCACCGCCGGGATCGTCATCGCACCCGACGTGCGCGGTCTCCACCCCTTCTACGAGGAGCTCGCGGAGCGCTTCGCTTCCGCCGGCGTGCACGCCATCGCGTTCGACTACTTCGGGCGCACCGCCGGCACCGACCGCAGGCCCGACGACTTCGACCACGCGCCGCACAACCAGCTGAACACTCCAGCCCAGATCCAGGCGGATCTCGCGGCCGCGGCGACCCACCTCCGCGGCGCGACCAAGGCGCGCAGCGTCTTCGTCACCGGCTTCTGCAAGGGCGGGCGGATCGCTTTCAACGCCAGCGCCGAGCAGCCGGGCCTCGGCGGCGTCATCGGCTTCTACGGCTGGCCCGCTCCGCGCTCTGGTGACGACCCCACCGCTCCGATCAACAACGTGTCCCGCATGCGCGCTCCCGTGCTCGGGCTCTTCGGTGGCGCCGACAAGGGCATCCCCCAGGAAGCGGTGGACGGCTTCGACAAGGCGCTCTCAGAGCAGCGCGTGCCGCACCACATCTACACCTATCCCGGCGCGCCTCACTCGTTCTTCGATCGCACCTTCGACCAGTACAAGAGCGAGTGCGACGACGCGTGGCGTCGCGTGCTCGGCTTCATCCGCACTGGGGATCCGGCGTCTAAGGCTTAGCAGGCTCGCGCGAGCGGCGACGGGAGCCGGCGCGAGCCCTGCGGTCGCGTACGCGACAGGCGCGGGGAGCAAAAGGACGACTTAGAGGGAGGTCGAGCACAAGGCTCGCCCGAGCGCCGGAGCGGGCGCGACCGCCGAGCGCCGGCAGGACCCGCCGCCGCTCGCGCGTCGGGAGCGTGCTAGCCGACCCGCCGGCGCTTGTTGTCGACGTAGTCGATCAGGACGTACTCGCCCAGCTTCTCCGGCTCCACGTAGAACGCGCGGCCGTGGTTGATCTTCGACATCTGGTCCACGAAGTCCAGCAGGTAGTGGCCCCGCGCGAGCATGAACGTATTGATCGTGATGCCCTCGCGCGTGCAGCGGACCACCTCGCGCAGCGTCTCGTCGAACGTGCGCCGCGTGGGCGGGTAGTTGAAGCGCGGCCGGCCGTCCTCGAAGTGCGCCGTCGGCTCGCCGTCGGTGATGAGGATCACCTGCTTGTTCTTGCCGCGTGACCGTGAGAGGAGCGTGCGCGCCGTCTCGAAGGCGTGCTGCATGTTGGTCCCGTAGACGTACTCGTTCCACATCAGTCCCGGCAGGTCCGTCGGCTTGAGCTGCTGCGCCATCGAGGAGAACCCGACGATGTAGAGATCGTCCTTGGGGAACGTCGAGCGGATGAGCGAGTCCAGGGCGAGCGTGACCTTCTTGGCCGCGAGGAAGCACCCGCGGAACAGCATCGAGCGCGAGACGTCCACGAGGATCGCCGTCGCCGACTGCGTCATGAGCTCGGTGCGGTAGACGTCGAAGTCGGCGGCCGTGAGCTTCACCGGCGTGCCCGCGCCGCCGCGGATCACCGCGTTGCGGACCGTCCCGGGCAGGTCGAGGAGGAACGGGTCGCCGAACTCGTAGACCTTCATCTCGTCGGTGGGGTCGCCGCCGCGGCCGCGCGAGCGCGTCCGGTGCGATCCGAAGGCGTCGCGCTTCAGCGTCGCGAAGATCTCCTCGAGCGAGCGCTGCCCGATCTTGCGGATCCCGCGGGGCGTGAGCTCGTAGCGCGGCCCGTCCTTGCGGATCAGCCCGGCCTCCTCCATGAGGTCCCACATGCGCTGCAGCTCCTCGAGCGTGCGCCGCGCCTTCTTGCCGGCCAGCTCCTCGACCTCGCGTGGGTTGACGGCCTTGAGATCGGCGGCGTCACTGGCAACGCGCAGCCCGCCCTCGATGTCGGTGAGGCGGTCCATCTGGCGCATCAGCTCGAGCGCCTCGGCCAGCGACACCGGCTCGTCACCGCTCAGGCCGTGATCGCGCCCGTCCATCGGCATGAGCTCCGAGAGCGTGTCGGCGAGGTCGCTCATGGCCTGGCTCAACCCCGGATCCTGGAACGCGCTGCCCAGGAGCTGTTCGAGCTGGTCACGCATGTCCGACGGCATGCTCGCCCAGAGCGATCGCATCGCGGCCATGCCCGCCGCGAGCTGCCGCAACAGGTCGTCCCAATCTTTGGCGTTCCCCGCGAGCTCCGGGTACTGCCGCTGGAACGCCTCGAAGTCGGGCTCGCCGCCCTCGAGCCGCTCGCGCAGCGCGCGGTTCAGGTCGCGGACCATCTGCCGCGTCCGCTCGAGCTGCTCAGGCGAGAGGTCCTTGAGCGAGTCACGCATGTTCTTGAAGTACGAGCCCAGGACCTGCTCCTGTAGCATCCGGAGGAGCTCCTGGTACGCGTCCGCGGCCTTGGGCTCGACGAACTCGTAGTCCTTGAGCTCCCGGATGGCGCGGCCGACATCGGGCGAGAGCTCGTCGAGCTTCTGCGTCCGCTCCTGGGCCATCCGCTGCATCGCCTGGCGCAGCTCCTCGTTCGGCGCGTCGGCCTGCGCGCGGCGCTCGAGGCCCTCGCGCTCGAGGCGCTTGACCTCCTCGAGCTTCTCCTTCAGCTCGTCGAAGATCCCCGACAGCCCGTGACGCTCGGCGCGCTTCTGCCGCGCCGCGCGCATCCGCTCGATGAGGTCCTGCAGACCCTCCATCCGCTGAGGGATGCCCCAGCGCGCGAGGCGGGCCATGGCCTCCTCGAGATCCGCGCCCGAGAGCAGCTCATCCGACATCGCCGCGAGCAGCTCGTCGGCCTCGAGCCCGTCGAGGCGCTGGGTCCCGTCCCACCGGCGGTACCGGATCTCCCCAGGGTCGTGACCGAATGGCATCTCGGTCATGTCAGCTGCGGAAGGTCGATCGCGACTCCCCGCGCTCCTTGTTCAGCTTCCGGTTGAGGTGCAGCCCCTCGAGGATGAACTCGACCGCGGCAGCGATGGCGGCGGGCTCGCCGAGGGCGCCGACCTTGGCGAGGGCACCCTTCATCCCGGGGATCTGCAGAGCCTGCTTCACGTACTCCTGGCTCCCGAGCGTGGCCGACACGCTCATCGTCGCCCCGCGCTGGAACGCGCCGAGCAGCGACTCGAATTCCGCCAGGGCGAACATGCGGTTGAAGACGTTGAGCACGGCGCGCTGCGTCAGCCGGTCGATGACCTTCTCCTCGGAGACGTCGCCGACGGACTCGAGCTCGATCTTGCCCGCCGTCGACGCGACGACCGCCGGCAGGTCGCTGATGCGCGGCACGACGGTGCGCTCGCCGATGCGCAGCGCGCGCTTCAACGCGCTCGAGACGAGGTTCTCGTAGTTCGCGATGGTCACGCGCACCGAGACGCCCGAGCGCTGCGAGATCTCCGGCGACCGGCGCGCGAGGTGGGAGAGCTCCGCGAGGATCTCCTTCATGTACGCAGGGACGATCGTCGCGATGCCCTCGTCGATGTACTCGGCCTTCTCCTGCTCGACGATGCCCACCTCGGTCACGATCTCGCGCGGGTAGTGCGTGCGGATCTGCGACCCGAAGCGGTCCTTGAGCGGGGTGATGATCCGGCCGCGGTTCGTGTAGTCCTCCGGGTTCGCCGACGCGACGACGAACAGGTCCAAGGGAAGGCGCACCTTGTAGCCGCGGATCTGGACGTCGCGCTCCTCCATCACGTTGAGCAGCCCCACCTGGACGCGCTCGGCGAGGTCGGGGAGCTCATTGAGCGTGAAGACCCCGCGGTGCGTGCGCGGCAGGAGACCGTAGTGGATCGTGAGCTCGTCGGAGAGGTAGCGGCCCTCCGCCACCTTGATCGGGTCGACCTCGCCGATGAGGTCGGCGATGGAGATGTCCGGTGTGGCGAGCTTCTCGGTGTAGCGCTGGTCCGGGGTGAGCCAGACGATCTCGACGCTGTCGCCGTCGTTGGCGACGCGGTAGCGGCAGGCGGCGCAGATCGGCGCGAACGGGTCGTCATTGATCTCGCACGAAGCGATGGCCGGGACGGCCTCGTCGAGGAGCGCCACCAGCGACCGCGCGATGCGCGTCTTCGCCTGGCCACGCTCCCCGAGCAGGATGATGTCCTGGCCGGAGAGCACGGCGTTCTCGATCTGCGGGATGACGGTCGTGTCGTAGCCCACGATCCCCGTGAAGAGCGCGCGCTTCTCCGCCAGTGAGCGCACCAGGTTGCCGCGCATCTCCTCCTTGACCGAACGCGGGCGGTACCCGGTCTCGCGGAGAGCGCCGATGGTCGTCGGCCGCACGCTCACTCGATCGGATCCCCGCGCATCCGTCGCGGCCACGGCTCGCCGCGCAGCTCGGCGACGGCCGCGCGCACGGCGGGGATGGAGGTCGCGCCGCGCCCGGCGAGCGTCCCGAGCCAGGCCTCGCGGGCATCGAGATCCGCGCGAACGCCCTCGAGGTGCCCGCCCCGCCGGTGGCAGAGGAGCTCGAGCTCCGCGGCGTCGTCGTGGTCGAGCGCGTCGCGCCGGCCGTCCCACGCGGCGAGGCGCAGCAGCGCGACGCCGCCGCGCAAGTCGGGGACCAGCCGGTGCATGCTGACGACCCGCCGCGCGACCGGACCGTACGCGCTGCCGATCCGGTACATCCGCATCACGAGCAACAGGTCGATGCGCGCGAGGTCCGCGGGATCCACGCCGAGATCCGTGGTGAGCTGGGCGACGGCCTCCTCGGCGCTGTCGGCGTGGAGGGTGGACGCGAGCGCGTAGCCCTTGCGTAGCGCACGGAACGTCTCGACCGCCTTGGGGCCCCACAGGTACACCGGAAGGTGGCTCGAGAGCTCGTTCGCGAGCAGCAGCGTCCGCGCCGGGTCGGTGTGGCGCACAAAGTCGAACGTCTCGGCCCATCCACGCACGTACACGCGCCGGATGTCATGCGGCACGAGGTCGAGCAAGGCCGTGAGCGTGGTGGTCTTGCCTGAGTGCGGCTGCTCCGCCGCGATGAGGATCGATCCGTGCGACTCGAGCGTCAGCCATGACAGCGCGGCCGCCCGCGCGTCGAAGTTCCCTGCCGCGAGCAGCTCCGCGGCCGACATCGGGACGGGCGGATCCCAGTTCCAGCCCCACCATCCGAGCGGGACGTCGTAGTCCTCGGCCGACAGCGGGCGTTCACGGATGCGATAAGAGCGCTGAAGCTCCATCCATCGAGGCTAGCACTCCGCTCCCTCGATCCCGCTAACGTCGCGACCCGTGGCGGAGGACACCAGGCCGAAAGATGATCTCGAGAGGCTGGCCGACGAAGCGCGCAAGCAGTTAGAGGACAACGCCAAGGCGCTTCGCGCGACGAAAGTGCCGATCGAGACCGAGCCGCCCGCGACGTACCGGCCCTGAGCGCCTTCGCGACCGTCGCGGAGCTCGCGACCGCGCTCCGCGCGCGGACGATGAGCGCTGTCGAGCTCGCGACCGAGACGTGTGACCGGCTGGAGCGCCTCGGCCCCCGCTACAACGCCGTCGCCTCGCTCACGCGCACGCGTGCGCTGCGCGAGGCGGCCACCGCGGACAGGGCGCTTGCGCGCGGCGGCTCCGCGTCGACCCTCACGGGGATCCCCTACGGAGCCAAGGACCTCCTCGCCGCGCGCGGCGCGCCGACCACCTGGGGCGCGGCCCCGTATCGCAAGCAGGTGCTGCGCTACGACGCCACCGCCGTGACGAAGCTCCGGCGCGCCGGCGCCGTCCTCGCCGCGAAGCTCGCGATGGTCGAGCTCGCGGGCGGGGGCGGGTATCGCTACCCGAGCGCGTCGCTCCAGGGTCCCGGGCGCAATCCGTGGGACACGGGTCGCTGGTCCGGCGGATCATCGAGCGGCAGCGGCGCGGCGGTGGGCGCCGGCCTCGTGCCGTTCGCGCTGGGATCGGAGACGTCCGGATCCATCGGCACGCCAGCGGCGTACTGCGGGGTAACGGGCATCCGGCCGACCTACGGGCTCGTGAGCCGGCACGGGGCGATGGCGCTCTCATGGACGCTCGACAAGATCGGACCGCTGGCGCGCACGGCCGATGACTGCGCGACCGTGCTCGAGGCCATCGCGGGGCCCGACGCGAAGGACGCGACGGTGTCGGGGAAGCGCTTCCGCCGGCTCGCGCCCGGCACGGCGCGCGAGGCCGTCGCCGCGGTGCGCGTGGGCTACGCGGGCGAGGAGATCGAGGTCGTCGCCAGCGCGGAGGCCCGCGGCGCGCTCGCGCGCGGCGTCGAGGAGCTGGAACGGATCGCGCCGCGCTTCGTCGAGGCGCGCCTGCCCGACCTCCCCTACGGGCCGATGGTGTCGACGGTCTACATCGCGGAGGGCGCGACGATCTTCGCCGACCTCATCGAGAGCGATCGTTTTGACGAGATGCCCGATGAGCGCCAGAAGGCGGGACTGCGCGCCGCGCTCGACATCCGCGCGCGCGACTACCTGCAGGCCATGCGCCTGCGGACCGTGCTCGCGCAACGCATGCGCGATCTCTTCAAGGAGTGCGACGTCATCCTGTCGTGCACGCGGACGGTCACCGCGACGCCGATCGATCAGGCACTGGACGCTGCGCCCGCGCCTCCGGCGACGCCCGGCGCTCCGCCCCGCGGCAACGTGGGCCTCATCCCGGCCGGCAACCTCGCGGGCCTGCCGGCGATCTTCTTCCCCTGCGGCCTCGGCACGGACGGGCTGCCGGTCGGACTGCAGCTGGTGGGGCCGCCCTTCTCGGAGCCGCTCCTGGTCGCGATCGTCGAGGCCTACCAGCGCGAGACCGGGCACCACGCGCTACGGCCCTCCATTTGATGGAGCCGGATCCTCGCTCGTTCTCGTCAGAGGGGATTAACCTCTCTGGTCAGCACCGAGGAGGGATGACATGAGAAGCATCCTCGCGATCCTGTCGTTGAGCGCGCTGGTCATGGCGGCGTGCTCATCCGTCCCGACACCGGGCCGGTCGACCCTGCCGAGCGATCCCTCGTCCTTCGACGAATCGCCGACCGCGCTGCGCGCCCAGTCGGCCATCAAGGATGCGAACGGCGTGCCTCTCGGCGTCGCGACGTTCCGCGAGACGCGGCTCGGCGTGCGGGTCGACGTGAAGGCGGTCGGACTTCCGCCCGGAACGCATGGGATGCACATCCACGGCGTGGGGAAGTGCGACGGCCCGGACTTCGCGTCCGCCGGCGCGCACTTCAACCCCAACGTCGGGGTCCACGGCCTCGCGGGCACACCCGCGGCCCACGCGGGTGACCTCCCGAACCTGGTGGTCGGCCCGGATGGCAAGGGCGCGCTCCTCTTCTATGCGCCCGCCCTCAGCCTCAACAAGGCGATGTCCAACGGACTCACGTTCGGCCAGGGAACGGCGATCGTCGTCCACATGAATGCGGATGACGAGCGCACCGACCCGTCGGGCAACAGCGGCGGCCGCATCGCCTGCGGGGTCATAGGTCTTGCCTAATGGCCGCCGGCCGGGGCGCTTTGCGCTCCGGCTCGCGGCCCCCGCTTCGCTCGCTCTTTAGGACTCGCTCGGACCGGCGGAGCCGGATCCTCGCTCGACCTCTTCTTCGGCCGTGAGGCGGAACATCATGTGACGGCCCGTGACCGTCAGGGTCGTGAGCATGAACGCGGCGAAGGGCGCGATGGCCGCGAGCGTGAAGAGCGTCGTCGAGCCGCTGACCGCGCGGTCGATCGCGACCGCGATGGCGTACCAGACCGCGAATGTCACGGCCGCCTCGCGCGCGGGGATGACGATGCGGCTCCGAGGCATGCGGCGCACCGGCCGGCGGTCCGGAGGCAGCAGCGCCTCCTCCGCCCGACGCCTCCGGACGTCGCGACGCATGATCGCCGCGACGACAGCGACCGACACGCTGACCGCGGCCGCGTAGATCGCCACACGGTCGAGCCGCCCGAGCGCGACGGCGGCGAGCCCCAGAAGCAGGGACAGCATCGCGAGCGCCGAGAAGACCACGGCCGCGAGACGGGTCGCGGTCCTCACTGGGACATCGCGCGGTCGAGGACCTCGACGACGTGCAGCACAGCGATCCGCTTGCCGCGCTCCTCGAGGCCGGAAGCCATCTGCAGCATGCAGCCGGGATTGGCGCTCACGACGACATCGGCGCCGGTCGAGAGGATCGCGTCCACCTTGGCCCGCTGCAGGGCATCCGCGTACGCCGGCTGCGTGACGTTGTAGGTACCCGCGCTCCCGCAGCACACATCGGCCGCGGGCATCTCGATGAGCTCGAGCCCCTCGACCCGGCGCAGGAGCGCGCGCGGCTGTTCGCGGATGCGCTGCGCGTGGACGAGATGGCAGGCGGCCTGGTAGGTCGCGCGCATCCCCAGGCGCCCGAGGCTCGCGGGCAGCTCGAGGCCGGCGAGGTATTCGCTGACGTCGCGCACCTTCGCGGCGAGCGCGGTCGCGCGGTCGCGCCAGGCCGGATCGTCCGCGAGGTGATGGCCGTAACCCTTGAGGTGCGCCCCGCAGCCGGCGGCGTCCACGACGATCGCGTCGAGGCCGGCACCCTCGAAGGCGGCGATGTTCCGGCGGGCGAGGTCGCGCGCCGCGGGCTCATCGCCCGTGTGCGCGTGCAGCGCGCCGCAGCACGCCTGACCGGGCACCTCGACGACCTCGACACCCAGCCGCGTCAGCACGCGCGCGGCCGCGGTGTGGACGTCGCCGTACGCGACGCGCATCACGCAGCCCAGGAGGAGCGCGACGCGAGCGGTCGGAGCCGCTGGCGCCGCGGGGCGGCGGTAGCGCGGCCGGCCGAGCGGCGGGTAGAGCGCCTCGAGGCGGCGGAGGCGCCGCGGCAGCCGCTTCACGATCCCCGTACGCCGCACGAGCCAGCGCAGTCCGGTGAGCTGGTAGAGCGACGCCACGCGTGCGACGGCGTCGAGCACCGCCGGCCGGCCGACGACCCCACGGAGCACGAGGTCGCGCAGGCGCGACCGCGGCTTTCGCTCGTCGAGCCGCGCTCGCGTCGCCTCGATGAGCGAGCCGTACTTGACGCCGGAGGGGCAGACGGCCTCACAGGCGCGGCATCCGAGACACCGGTCGAGGTGCACGACCGCGCGCTCCGTCGCGTCGATCCGCCCGCGCGCGAGCGCGTCCATGAGATGGATGCGTCCGCGCGGCGATTCGGTCTCGAGTCCGGTCAACAGGTACGTGGGGCACGACTCGAGGCACATCCCGCAGCGGATGCACTGCTGGAGGTCGTCGGATGACAGCTCGAGCGGACCCGAGATCGGCGCGAGCGGCCGCGCCTCCGTGAGGGTCACGGCATGCGCCCGGGCGCGAGCACGCCGTTCGGGTCGAACCGCGCGCGAAGGCCGTCCGCGATCGTCTTCGGGATGCGCGCCGTTCCCCAGGTGCCGAGCGCGCGGCGCAGCTCGGCGGGACCGCGCTCGAGCACGAGCGCTCCGGCCTGCGTCTCCGCGACGCCGCGCACGGCCGCGAGCAGCTCCGGCCCCTCCTGCTCGTCCATGAGGTGCGCGGTCTCGAGGCCCGGATACCAGACGACGTCCGCGGCGTAGGGCTCGACCGGCCGCGCGGGGGGCCACGTGCCTCGCGCGGACGTGCGCGCGTCCGCCGGCAGCGCCGCGATGCGGCCCCACACCGACGCGTCGTCCTCGACGAGGCGGCCGACGGTCCGCGCCGCCGCCTCGCGAAGGCGGGCCACCGACGCGGCGTTCCCGGCGACGCGGATGAACAGCGCGGCCCACGTCGGCGCCAGGGCCTGCGCGGCCGGACCGCTCGCGACCGCGATGGCGTCGAGCGGCAGCCGCTCGCGCAACAGCTCGCGCCCGACCCGGTAGGCGTGCGCGAGATCGGGCAGGTCGGCGCGCAGGGTGAGCGTCGTCGACGGCAGCGGCGTGAGCTTCAGCGTCACCTCGGTGAGCGCGCAGAGCGTCCCGTACGACCCGCTGTAGAGCTTGGTGAGGTCATAGCCCGTCACGTTCTTGACCACGCGGCCCCCCGCGCGCGTGAGCGTCCCGTCTCCCAGGACCGCCTGCACGCCGATGGTCCAGTCACGCGGATGGAGGTAGCGGTAGCGCGACGGGCCGCCGGCGGCGCCGGCGATCGTCCCGCCCACGGTCGCGCGCTCCGGATGCGCGACCTCGACCGGCCACCACTGGCGGTGCGGGGCCAGCACCTTGGCGAGGTCCGCGAGCGTCGTCCCGGCCCGCACCGTGACCGTGAGGTCGGCCGGCTCGTGCGCCACCACGCCCGACAGCCCGCGGAGGTCGAGGGCCACGTCGTACCGCTCGGGCGCGTCGCCGATGTCGATGCGCGTGCCGCCGCCCCAGATGACAAGCGCTTCGCGCGCGGCATTGGCCGCGCGGATGGCGTCCCGGACCTCGGCGGCGTCGCGAGGCGACACGCGCTCCCGCGGCGCGACACCGTCGATGGCGAACGCATCCGTGGCCGCTCCGGCGATCACACCCACATGCCCTCGGCCAGCCCGCGCTTGATGCGCTCGGTGGGTATGTCGTCGCACGCCCCGCCGCCGGGCATGATCTTGCCCGGATTCATCACGCCGTCCGGGTCGAAGGCGTCACGGGCGCGCCGCATCGCCCCGAGGTCGTCCTCGGTGAAGACCCAGCGCATGAACTCGTTCTTCTCGAGACCGATGCCGTGCTCGCCCGACAGCGTCCCGCCCGCGGCGATCGCGACCTTGAGGATCTCGGCGCTGGCCTCCATCACCCGCTCGATCGGCTCGGTCCGCGCGTCGAAAAGGAGGATGGGATGCAGGTTCCCGTCCCCGATGTGGAACATGTTCGCGGTGACATAGCCGTAGCGCTGGGCGATCTCGTTCACCGCGCGCAGCACCGCGGGCAGCTTCGTTCGCGGTACCACGGCGTCGTGCAGGTAGTTATTCGGCTTGATCCGCGCGAGCGCGGGATACCCGAGCTTGCGGGCTTTCCAGAGGAGCTCGCGCTCCGCCGCGTCGGCGGCGACGCGCAGGCCCGAGCCGCCCTCCGCCGAACAGATGGCCGCGATGCGACCGATCTCGTCGGCGCAGTCCTCGGCCTGGCCCTCGACCTCGACGAGCAGCAGCGAGCCCGCGTCGTCGGGGAGATGCGCGTCGAACGCGGCGTTGAGCGCCTGCATCGTCGTGCGATCGAGCATCTCCATCGCGGCGGGAACGATCCCGGCCCCGATGATCGCGCTCGCCGCGCGCGCGCCGGTCTCGACGTCGCGGAAGAGGGCGAGCGCCGTGCGGACGTCCTCGGGAAGGGGGAGCAGGCGCACCCACGCCTTGGTCACGATGCCGAGGGTCCCCTCGCTCCCGACGATGAGCGGGACGGCGTCGTACCCGGGCAGGTCGGGCGCGCGGCCGCCGAAGCTCGCGATGGTCCCGTCGGCGAGCACCATCTCGACGCCGAGGACGTGATCGACGACGGATCCGTACCGCAGCGCGTGCGGCCCTCCGGCGTTGGTCCCGATGTTCCCGCCGATCGTCGAGCACCGTTGGCTCGCGGGATCGGGGGCGAAGAACAGCCCGCTACGGCGCGCCGCGTCGTTGAGATGGCCGTTGACCACGCCGGGCTCGACGAGCGCCGCGCGCCCTTCGACGTCGATGTCGAGGATCCGCCGCAGCCGCGAGGTGGCGACGACGATGGCGCCGCCACAGGCAACGGTGCCTCCCGACAGGCCGGTCCCGGCGCCGCGCGGGACGACGGGGAGACCTGCCTCGCGCGCGGCGCGCACGACCTCCGCGACCTCCTCGGCGGTGCCGGGGACCACCACGGCGGAAGGAGGGTGACGGTCGAACCCGGCGTCGTACTCGAAGACGAGCAGGTCCTCGGGCTCGCTGAAGACGTTCTCGCGACCGCAGATCGTCTGTAACTTCGACACCAGCTCGTCCCCGGGGCGCGCAGACCGAGGCGCCGCAGCGACGAGGTCGAGCACCCCGTCCGAGGGAGGGGCTTTGCCCTGACCGAGGTTCAACTCAGGCGTGGTCTTCGATCCAGATCGCGCCGTCCTCGGTGTGCTCCTTCTTCCAGATGGGCACGACGCTCTTCAGCTCGTCGATGGCGCGCCGCGCCAGAGCGAACGCCGCGTCGCGGTGCGGCGCGGCGGCGGCGACCACGACGGCTATCTCACCGATGGCGAGGTCTCCGATACGGTGGTGCATCGCGACGCGGGCGGGTGCGTGCTCCTGCTCGAGGCGCTCGGCGATCTGCCGCATCTTCCCCTCGGCCATCTCGACGTACGCCTCGTACGCGAGATGAGTGACCTTCTTGCCGCGGCTCCGGTCGCGCACCGTCCCGAGGAACGCGACGACGCCGCCGAAGCCGTCACCGCGCACGGCGCCGATGACCGCGTCGACGGACAGAGGGTCGGACGTCACGGCGATGCGCGGCGGAGCCGCGGTCGCGCCGCCCGAGACGGGCGGGATGAGAGCGAGCTCGTCGCCGTCCGCGAGAAGCGCGTTCACGTCCACGTACTCGCGTTCGCGCGCCACGATCAGCTGACGTCCCTCGGCGACCCGCGGATGGTCGCGCAGGACGGCCCGGATGGCGTCCTTCACGAGGGCGCCTTCGGGAAGGTCGACCTGAACGTGACCGACCCCCGCGGCTTCGCGATATGACGCGAAGAGCCGTACCTGCACGCGCATGCGCTGAAGTCTACGAAGGTATGATCGCGTCGCATGGATCTCGGCGCGGCACTGCCCGCGCTGCTCCTCACCCTGTTCCTCCTGCTGGCGAACGGTTTCTTCGTCGCGGCCGAGTTCGCGCTCGTCCGTGTCCGCGAGACCCAGCTGCGAGAGCTGGCCGAGAGCGGCAGCGCGCGCGCGCGGCTCGCGGCGCATATGAACACGCACATCGAGGAGTACCTCTCGGCGACGCAGGTCGGCATCACAGCCGCGTCGCTGGCCCTCGGGATCGTCGGCGAGCCGACCCTCGCGGCGCTCCTGCGCCCGCTCCTCGGATGGCTCGAGTCCGCCTCGGAAGCCGCCTTCCACGTGGTGAGCTTCGGCGTCGCCTACGCGATCATCACGTACCTGCACATCGTCGTGGGAGAGCAGGCCCCCAAGTACTACGCGATCGAGAAGGCGGTCGGGGCGACGCTGTGGACGGCGTATCCGCTCCACTTCTTCTACCGGGCCACCACACCCTTCATCTGGGCCGTCAACGCGAGCGCCAACGGGTTGCTCCGCCTCCTCGGGATCGCGCGCGCGGATATGGCGGAGGTGTACAGCGAGGAAGAGCTCAAGATGCTCGTCGCGGCGTCCACCCGCCGCGGCATCCTGCAGGAGTCCGAGCGCGTGCTCCTGGGGCGGGCGCTCGACTTCGCGGACACGCTCGTCCGGCAGGTCATGGTGCCGCGGACCGAGATCGTGGCCATCGAGGACCAGCAGAGCCTGCGCGAGCTGCGCGACCTCTCCCGCGACCATCCCTTCACGCGCTTCCCGGTGTTCCACGAGGACCTCGACCACATCGTCGGGGTCGTCCACATCAAGGACCTCGTCCCGGCCCAGGACCTCAGCCGGAAAGTGGGCGAGGTCATGCGGAAGCCCCTCTTCGTCCCCGAGACCATGCGGCTCGACCGCGCGCTGGCGGAGTTCCGCAGGCAGCGGATCCAGCTGGGCATCGTCACCGACGAGTACGGCGGGACGGCCGGGCTGGTGACGCTCGAGAACGTCATCGAGCAGCTCGTCGGCGAGGTCCAGGACGAGTTCGACCGCGAGGCGCCGCCGTTCCGCTCCGAACCCGACGGCGTCCTGGTGGCCGACGGCCTCGCTTCCCTGGCAGACCTTCGCGATCGCCTGGGGCTCGCCCTCGGCGGCGCCCCCTACGACACCGTCGGCGGGCTCGTCTTCGGACGCCTGGGCCGGCCCGCGACGGTGGGGGACACCGTCGATGTCGAGGGCCATCGCTTCCAGGTCACCGCCGTGGACGGCCTGCGGGTCGCCCAGGTCCGGATCCGCAAGGCAGCCAGCCGCCCGCGCAGCCGCTAGACGTACCGGATCGGGGGACCGCCCGTTACTCGATCGCATCACAGCGCCGGCGCGCCCGGTCGGGCACGGCACGGCGTCTGCCTTGGGACGCGGCGCAGGTCACGGTCGAAAGGGGCTCCGAAGTGGAATTGGCCAAGGTCATCGGAACTGACGGTGCGCTGTTCCTGTTCTGCGCGGCGGGCCTCGCGGCGACGGTCGTCGCCATCGTCGTGGACACGAAGACACAGGCCGCCGAGCATCTGGCGAAGAGGCCCGCCCGGGTCGACTAGCGCCGGAGCAGGATCGCGATCAGCTGCTGGATCGCGGTCCCCAGGTCGGAGAAGCGATCGCCCCACCAGCCCTGGCTGCGCGGGTCCAGCAACACCAGGAGCGCGGTCGCCAGCATGAGCGTGAGCGCGATCACCGCCACGAAGGCCAGGACGTTCCACCGGAACGTCGGGCGCGGGTCGGACATCAGGCGCGCAGGCGGGCGATGAGGTTCTCGAGGCGAGCCCGGGAGATCGTCAGGAACTTCGCGAGGTTGGCGAGGTCGCCGTCGGGGACCTCGCGGACCGCGGCCACGCCCACGGCGAGCTCCATCAGCGCCTCGTTCAGCTTCCGCGTCGCCGTGATGAGCGTGTCGTCGCGCAGCGCCGGCGGCGCGTCCTTCTCCTCTTCCATCTTGACCGCGGGAGCGCGGTAGGCGGGATCGAGGATCTTCTCGACGCGGTCGTGGAGCTTGGTGAGGCTGAGCTCTCCGGCCAAGACGCGCTTCGCGAGCGCGCGGCGCTTTTTCTTGTCCTCGAGCTTCATCAGCTCGTAGGCCGCGGTGATCGTGTCGTAGCGCTGAGCGACCATCTCCTTCACGTCGTCGGGAGCGTTCGCGAGCCGCAGCCGGTTCTCGACGTAGCCCTTGTCCTTGCCGAGCTTCGACGCGAGCCCGCGGATCGAGTAGCCGAGCTCGTTCGTCATCTTGTGGTAGATGAATGCTTCGTCGAGAGGCGAGAGGTCCTCGCGCTGCAGGTTCTCGATCAGGGCGATCTCGAGCGCGGTCGCGTCGTCGAAGCGCTCGACGATCGCGGGGATGGTCTCCTTGCCCGCGATCTGTGACGCGCGCCAGCGACGCTCGCCGGCGATGATCTCGTAGCTGGTCTCGCTCCCGCCGGTGCTCGTTCCGGCCGGCCGCACGAGGATCGGCTGGAGCACGCCGTGCTCGCTGATGGAGGCGGCCAGCTCCTTGAGCGTCTCCTGGTGGAAGGTCATGCGCGGCTGCGTGGGGTTCGCCTTGATCTTGGACAGCGGGATCTCGCGCACGGCCGTGGGCGTGCGCGCGGCAAGGAGGCTCACGATCCCGGCCCCGGAGCCCGCTTCCTGCTGGAAGATGCGGCTGCCGGCGTCGCGGAACGACTTCGAGCGGCGCTCAGTGAGCACCGGCCACCTCCTTGGCGAGGTCCATGAAGCTCTTCGCGGCATCGGACCGAGCGTCGTAGCTCGTGATGGGCACGCCGGCGGTGGGCGCCTCGCCCATCTTCACCGACTGGCGGATCACCGTGCGGAAGACCTGGTGATCGCCCAGGTCCTTCAGCGAGTCGAGCATGTCGCGCCCGAGGATGGTGCGGCTGTCATAGAAGGTCGGCAGCAAGCCGAGGACCCGGAGACGCGTGTTAAGCCGTGTCTGCACGGTCTTGATGATCTTCAACAGCGCGGCGACGCCCTTGAGCGAATAGAACTGCGTTTGCACGGGGATGATCACGCCGTCCGAGGCGACGAGAGCGTTGAGAGTGAGGAGCCCCAGCGTCGGCGGGCAGTCGATCAGGACGTACGAGTACTTCTCGATGACGTCGGAGGTGATCTTGTCGCGCAAGGCCATCTCGCGGCCGATCGCGGTCATGAGCTCGACTTCGGCGGCCGAGAGATCGATCGTCGTCGGCGCCACGTCGAGGCGCTCCGTGCGCGTGGGCCGGATCACCGACGCGAGCGTGACCTCCGGCTCCACGAGGACATGCGACATCCCGCGGTCGACCGTGTTGAGATCGACGCCGAGACCGACGGAGAGGTTGGCCTGAGGGTCGAGGTCGAGGCAGAGGACCCGGTGACCGAGCGCCGCGAGGGCACCACCGAGGTTGATGGCGCAGGTCGTCTTGCCGACGCCGCCTTTTTGGTTCGCGATCGCGATGACCGTTCCCAATGCGCCTCCCATGGCGAGACTTCCTGACCGTCTCCCCACGGCGCAGTGGAAGCGCGAGCGCCTCGGCCTCGCGCAACTATAGGGGATGATGAACACTCCCCGGCCCGTAGCTCAGTGGCAGAGCGGCGGACTCATAATCTGCTGGTCCCAGGTTCGATCCCTGGCGGGCCGACCGGCCTGCAGCTCCGTGGTCGAGCGCCGGTCTCATGATCTGCTGGTCCCAGGTTCGATCCCTGGCAGGCCGACTTGAAGGCCACCCTCTACGCCGACGGCGCCGCTCGCGGCAACCCGGGACCTGCGGGCTCGGGAGCCCTCCTCGAGAGCCCCGACGGGACCGTCCTCGCCGAGCTGACCCTCTTCCTCGGGCACGCCACGAACAACGTCGCCGAGTACAACGCTCTGATCCTCGGACTCGAAGAGGCCCTGATCCTGGGCATCGACGAGGTCGACGTCCGGATGGACTCCCTGCTGGTCATCAGGCAGATGGAGGGGGTCTGGCGCGTCAAGCACCCCGGTCTCCGGCCGCTCGCCGAGCGGGCAAGCACGCTGTTGGGCCGCTTCCGGGGTAGGACCCTTCAGCACATACCGCGCGAGGAGAACGGCAGAGCCGACACCCTGGCAAACCGGGCCATCGACGAGGCTCCGCTCCCCGCATGACCGAAGCCCCGCTCGCCGCGATGCTCTCCCGCGCGCTGGGGACCGAGGTGACGGACGTCACGCGCGAGCCGCTGGCGGATACGAGCGAGCGGGTCCGTTTCCGCAGCGCGGGGGAGGAGCGGAGCCTCGTCTTCGAGCGTCACACCGAGGCGGACGCGCTCGAGATCCAGCTGCTGCCGTTCCTCGCGCGCAAGTCCGCGCACGCCCCGGTGGTCCACGCGCGCGGCATCCCGCCGCGGACCGTGGACGCCCCGCAGTGGCTCCTCCTCGAGGACCTCACCGCCGCGCCGAGCGCGTGTGACGGGCACCCCGCGGGGATCCTCGAGGCAAAGATGGCCATCGAGGCGGCCACGGCCCGGGATGCCCCGGCGCTGCGCGCACTGGGGGTGCCCGAATGTTCGCCCGAGCGCATCGCCGATCTCGTCGCCGCGGCCGTTGCGGACCGCTCCGAGGGCGCAGCGGTCGCCGCCGAAGCACGCGAGGCCGCGCGCCGCCTTCAGAAGTGGCCGATGGCGCTCGTCCACGGCCGGCTCGGCTGCGGGACCGCCGTCGTGGCGGACCGCGGCGTCGTCCTGCGTGATTGGGGCGCGGCGCATCTCGGGTGCGCGCTGCTCGACGTGGTGCGCCTCATCGCCGACGTGGTCGAACGCGGCGAGGCCGTGCTGGGCATCGGCCTGTCGCGGACATATGCCGAGCGGCTCGGCCTGATCCTCCCGACCGAGGTCCTGCGCGGCGCGGAGAAGCTCGGGTCGCTCTCCCGTCGCTACCTGGAAAGGTCGCAGAACGCCGCCACGGGCGGTACTATCCGCTAGCCGAGCAGGTCTGACGGTCGCGGCGCCGCGAGGCGCTGAGGAAAGTCGGGGCTCTAGAGGGCAGGCCAGCGGGTAACACCCGCCCGCCGTGAGGCGAGGACGAGCGCCACAGTGACGATGCCGCCGTGAGGCGGAGTGAAACGCGGCAAGCTCTGGCCGGAGCAAGATCGAATAGGGGGCGATGGCGTGGCCCGCGCCGCCCCGGGTCGATCGCATGAGGCGCGGGGCGACCCGCGCCGTAGAGGGATGACCGTCACCCCGCGAGGGGGACAGAACTCCGCTTACGGACCTGCCTCGGCGCTCTCTCCATCCGCCGGCGCGCCTGGCTCGTATGGGTGACAGGACGCTCGTGCGTCCGCGATAACGACCTGGAGGAGACGACCATGCGCGTATCCAGCCTCGCGTTCGCGGCCGCGATCGTCCTCGCCGCCTGTGGCGGCGCCGCTCAGCCCGCCGCGACCAGCGCCCCCGCCACGGCCACGCCGACGACGGCGCCGACCGTCGCCGCGACGGCCGCGCCGACGGCCACCCCTGCGACAAAGCTCACCTTCACCGCCGACCTCAAGCCGGAGAGCGAGGTCCCGCCGGTCCCGAACGATGAGAAGGTCGGCACCGGAAAGGCGACCGTCACGTTCGACCTCACCCGCGACGCCACCGGGAAGATCACGGCCGCCAAGGCGAGCGCCAACTTCACGCTCACCGCCTTCCCGGTAACGACCGCGATCCTCCTTGCCCACATCCACGGTCCCGATGCGCCCGCGGGCGTCGTCGCCAGCCCGAAGTTCGGCTTCAAGACCGACTCGGACAACCCCATCCTCCTGACGACGGGCGGGACGACGTACAGCAAGGCCGACGTCACCATCACCGATGTCGAGCTCCTGCAGAAGATGATCGACGACCCATCGAAGTTCTACTTCAACGTCCACTCGAAGTTGAACCCGGGCGGGGTCGCCCGCGGCCAGATGACCAAGGGCTAGTAACCGGAAAGCAACGCGAGCACTGGCACGTCGCTTGCGCGCCTGCTAGCGGAACGCGGCATCGCCCGGTGGGGCGGTGCCGCGATGCCGCGATGCCGCGAAGAACGGAGGTGCGAAGCCGTGTTGTGGACGATCATCGCCGTGCTGCTGATCCTGTGGCTCCTCGGCGTGGTGGCGCTGCCGGCCGTCGGGTCGCTCATCCACCTGCTGCTGGTGCTCGCGCTCATCGTCCTCGTCGTCCAGCTCCTGACGGGACGCCGGGTCGTCGTGTAGGACCTGGCTAGCCCTCGGCACGGCGCCCCAGAATGGGCGCCGTGCCAGGCGGGGGCTTGCTCGGCGAACAGCAGAGGCTCGAGCGGACGATCGGCCGGATCCGCTGGGGGGCCGTCGCGCTGCTCGTCCTCCTCGGGCCGCAGTTCCCGAACCTGTCCGCGGTCGCGGTCTTCGGCCTCGGCGTCGTCGTCGCGGCGTACAACGTCGGCGTCCTCCGCGCGTCGGCCCGCGCGGCCAGCGTCGAGCGCCACAAGCGGGTCACCCTCGCTGCCTTCGCCGCGGACCTCGCGGCGCTCTCGGTCGCGATGCTCCTGTTCTCCGTCGATCCGTACTGGACCACGTTCTTCATCGGGAGCCTCGTCATCACCGGCGGGGCATTCCGCTTCGGCGCGTCGGGCGCGTGGAGCTCGGCCGTGGTCCTGAGCGCCGGTTACATCGCCATCTCGGCCTTCCGCTCGATCGCGTTCGCCCTGCCCTTCGAGCCGCAGCGCATGGCGTTCCACCTGTCGGTCTTCGCGCTGACCGCGCTCCTCATGGACCGCGTCGTCCGCGACGCCGCGCGCATCCGCGCCGAGCGCGAGGACCTCATCGGCCAGCTCGAGCGCCGCGTGGCGGAGGACGCCGCGGTGGGGGAGGCCCTGCGCGTCGTGGCGCGCGGGCCGGGGCGCGCGCTGGTGCCGGCCGTGCTCGAGGCGAGCCGCGCGGTCTTCCAGTTCGACCGCGCGACCGTCTTCATGACCGACGAGGTGCTCGGCGAGTACGTGGTCGCGCACCGCGTCGCGCCTGGCGCCGCGCCGCCCACGCCACGCATGCGCGTCGGCGAGGGGCTCGTCGGCGCGGCGTTCGCGACGGGAAGGCCGCTCCTCGTGCGCAACGTGCTCGAGCACCCGCGCTACATCCGGCGGTCGAGCGACGAGGAGGCGCGCTCGGTCATCCTCGTGCCCCTCTCCATCGGGGGGCGCCAGGTCGCGGCGCTGAGCCTCTCGCGGGCGCTCCCGCGCGCGTTCAGCGAGGTCGACCTGCGGCTCGCGCAGACGGTCGGGGGCCTCATCGCGCAGGTCATCGAGAACGAGCGGCTCTTCGCCGAGGCGAGCGAGGCCAAGGTCCTCCGCGACCTCGACCAGCTGAAGGACGAGTTCCTCGCCGCCGTGAGCCACGACCTGCGCACGCCTCTGACCGTCATCAGCGGATCGCTCGAGCTCCTCGCCCGGCAGACCGGCGAAGCGCAGCCTGGCGCGCAGCGGCTCATCAGCCAGGCCGAGCGTCACGTCCAGCGGCTTCAGCGGAACGTGGAAGACCTCCTCGACCTGGCGCAGCTGCAGGAGGCGCGGATCGAGCTCGAGCGCGAATTCCTGAGCGCGGGCGAGGTCCTGGGCGAGGTCGCCACGACCCACGAGCCGATCACGGCCGCGAAGGGCCAGAGCATCACGATCCAGTGTGAGGACGGGTTGCCGCTCGTGCTGGTGGACCGCCGCCGGATGCAACAGGTGCTCGGCAACCTGACACAGAACGCGAGCCGCTATTCCCCCGAGGGATCGGCCATCGAGCTGCGCGCCGAGCGCGCCGGCGATGGGGTGCGCTTCGCCGTTGTGGACGAGGGTCCCGGGATCCCGGCAACGGAGCGGGAGCGCGTGTTCGACAAGTTCTATCGCGGCGAGCGCGCGCGCGGCACGACCAGCGGCACGGGCCTCGGCCTCGCCATCGCGCAGACCCTCGTCGGCCTGCACGGTGGAAGGATCTGGGTGGAGGACGCAGCACGAGGCGGCGCGCGTTTCGTCGTCGAGATGCCGCATGAGCCGGCACCGGTGCGGGCGGTCGGATGAGGATCCTCGTGGTCGATGACGAGCCCGACGTCGTCACGCTCGTCTCCCTGGGCATCGCCGCGCAGCGGCCGGAGCACGAGGTCACCCAGGCGCACGACGGTGTCTCGGCCCTCGCGTCCATCGAACGCGAGCGGCCGGACGTGGTCATCCTCGACCTCGCGATGCCCGGTAAGGACGGGCTCACCGTCCTGCGCGAGCTTCGTGAACGCGGCGACGACGTCCCGGTGATCGTCCTGACCGCCAAGGGCCTCGAGCACGACAAGGTGCGCGGGCTCGAGGCCGGCGCGGATGACTACGTGACGAAGCCGTTCGGGCAGCAGGAGCTCATGGCCCGCATCGACGCCGTCATGCGCCGGCACCGCGCCGCGACCGGCCAGCGACAGGAGCGCGTGGTCCAGCACGGCGAGCTGCGCGTCGACTTCGCGCAGCGCCGCGTGAGCGCGCAGGGGAAGCCCGTGCACCTCACGCCGACCGAGTACGAGCTGCTCTACCACCTCGTCACGAACGCGGGCCGGCTCATGGGCCACCAGACGCTGCTCGCCAAGGTGTGGGGTCCCGAGTACCGGGACGAGGTCCACTACCTCAAGGTCTACGTCGGCCGGCTGCGCAACAAGATCGAGCCCGACCCTCAGGAGCCGACCTACATCCACACCGTGCGCGGCGTCGGCTACCAGTTCGGCGCACCCGAGCATTGACGGAGATCGCGCGCCGTCCTAGGCTGCCACCTGCTCCGAAGGGAGACACGTTGAAAGGAAGTGCGGCAGTGCAGCTGAGCTTCGCAGGCACGACGCGGCCCCGCTTCGGCGGAGCCTGCCCACTTTCGGGGATGTAGCTCTCACCCTCGCGCGGACCCCCGGACCGTGGGCATCGGAAAGGCCCGCGGTCTTTTTAGTTCCGTGGAAGACCACGGCCCGGGCCGGACCTTCGATCCTGAAAGGGACATGGCCATGCTCGCCCTGAACGCGACCGGCATACGCAAGTCCTTCCGCTCGGCGCGCTCGCGCGCTCCGGTCCGCGCGGTCGACGACGTCACGCTCGAAGTGCGGCGGGGCGAGATCTACGGGCTGCTCGGCGCCAACGGCAGCGGGAAGTCGACGCTCATCCGCGTCTTCTCGACGCTGCTCGAGGCCGACAGCGGCAGCGTGAGCATCTTCGGGCTCGACGTCCGCGACGACGAGCTCGCCGTCCAGCGGCTCATCAACCGCGTGTCCGTCGAGGCATCCTTCTTCAAGAAGCTCTCGGCGATGGAGAACCTCGTCTACGCCGGCCGCCTGTATGGCGTTCCCGCATCCGAGATCCGCGCGCGTGCGCGGACGATCCTCGACCGTCTCGGGATCGGCGAGGACCGCCTGGACGAGCCGCTCGAGAAGCTCTCGCGCGGCATGCAGCAGAAGGTGGCCATCGCCCGTGCTTTCCTGAACGCGCCGATGCTCCTGCTGCTGGACGAGCCGACCACGGGTCTCGACATCCGCAGCAAGCGCGAGGTGCAGACCTTCGTGCGCGACCTGCGCGAGCAGCACGACGCCACGATCGTCCTCACCACGCACGACCTCGACGAGGCGGAGCGGCTGGCCGACCGGATCGGGATCGTGCACGAATGGCGCCCGTTCCGCGGCTCACGCAGCTGCTCGGGATGGCGGTCGGGACGATCATCCGCGCCGCGGTCATCGCGGTGCTCGTGCTGTTCGCGGTGATGCTCTTCATCCCGGTCGACCTGTCGCACGCCAACGCCGTCAGCGCCATCGTCCTCCTCGGCATCGGGACGCTCGCCTTCATCGGGCTGGGTATCGCCTCCGCGTGCTTCCCGCTCATGTGGACCGAGAAGGGCCTGCAGATGGCCTACATCGTCCAGGCGGTCGTCCTGCTCGTGTCCGGCGTCTACTACCCGACGACGATCCTCCCCGGCGCGCTGCAGGCGATCTCGGTCATCTCCCCCGCGACCTACGTGATCGAAGGCATGCGCCGCGCGCTCATGGACGGCGCCGATCTCGCCGCGCTGTGGCCGCTCGTGTGGCCGGCGCTGCTCATCGGGGCCATCTCGATCCCGCTCGGGCTGAGACTCTTCCTCGCGGCCGAGCGCCACGCGAAGCGGACCGGCCGCCTGAAGCGGAGCGGCTGACCCACCAGGGGATCCCCTCTCAGTCTCCGAGTCAGGTGTCGTTTCTTGCCCTCAGTGTCCCCCAGTGGGTTCAGTTCAAAGTTCGTGGTCGATAATGTGTCGATCAGTCCTAGTGTCCTGGAACCGAGGTTCGTTCACAAAATCGGCGCACGCTGGCGAGGATCTCGTCCGCCGTCTTCACCCACACGAAGGGCTTGGGGTGCTCGTTGCTCGTGGCGAGGTAGAGGCGGATGGCGTCCTCGAGCTGCCGGGTGCTGCGGTGGCTGCCGCGCTTGATCTGCTTTTCGGTGAGACCCGCGAACCAGCGCTCGACCTGGCTGATCCAGGAGGAGTAGGTGGGGGTGAAGTGGATGTGGAAGCGCGGGTGGCGGACCAGCCAGCGCCGGATGAGCGGGGTCTTGTGCGTGCCGTAGTTGTCGAGGACGAGGTGGATCTCGAGGTCGTCGGGCACCTCGGCGTCGATGCGCTTGAGGAACTTCTTGAACTCGACCGAGCGGTGCCGGCGGTGCGTCTCGCCGATGACCGTGCCGCTGGCGATGTCGAGCGCGGCGAAGAGCGAGGTCGTGCCGTGGCGGCGGTAGTCGTGGGTCCGCCGCTCGGCGATGCCCGGCCGCCTCGGCATGATCGGCTGGGTGCGGTCGAGCGCCTGGATCTGGGCCTTCTCGTCGGCGCACAGCACCAGCGCGCGCTCGGGCGGGTGCAGGTAGAGGCCCACGATGTCTCTGACCTTCTCGATGAACGGGGGGTCGTTGGAGAGCTTGAAGTGCTCGACCCGGTGGGGCTGCAGCCCGAAGGCCCGCCAGATGCGGCTCACCGTGGCGTGACTGAGCCCCGCGGCCTTGGCCATGGAACGCGTGCTCCAGTGGGTGGCGTCGCGCGGCGTCTCTTCGAGCGTCTTGGTCACGACCGCTTCGACCTGTTCGTCGCCGACCTGGCGCGGCGCGCCGCAGCGCGGCGCATCGAGCAGGCCGGCGAGACCGCGCGCGATGTACCGCGAACGCCACTTGCCGACGGTCGCGCCCGTGACGCCGAGCGCGCCGGCGACGTGGCTGCTGGGCTCGCCCTCCGCGCAGCGCAGCACGATGCGCGCGCGCTGGGCGAGGCCGTTGCTGGACTTGGTCCGCTTGCTCCAGCGGAGCAGCTCGGGGCGGTCTTTCTCGCGCAGGACCAGAGGCGCGGCGTGGGGCCGACCGAGAGCCATACCAAACCCTCCTCGCGCACCCTCTCGGGGGACCTCACACTTATACCACTAACTTCTGAGACAGGACACTAGTGGTAGCCTGATGACACCGTGGCGACCTTCACGAAGCGTGAGGACGAGGTCGTTTCGCTCGTCGATCGCGGGCTCTCCGACCACGGGATCGCCGAGCGGTTACGGATCTCCTACCGCACGGTCCGTACGCACCTGGACCGGATGTACCGCCGCTTTCATGTCCAGAGCCGAGGCGAGCTGGTGGCCCTTTGGCGCAGAACCTCGACGCGGTAGAAGGTGGTGGACGGCGGCGAACACGAACGGGCTGCGGCGAAGAAGAGGCAGGTTCCGTTTGCGGAACCCGCCTCTTCTTCAGTTACCGGATCGACCCTTGTACTTCCTGGATGATGTCCGTGGCAGGTCGGCCGTTCGTTGCACGCGCGGTCGCGAACTCGACACCACCAAGTTCCTGCGCGTTACCAGTGAACCGGATCGTCCCGCTCGCGTCGATGAGGTGCTTACCTTGGAACTCACCCACGAGCGTGTAGACGCCCGACGCCGCAGCTCCGCTGGTCGGCCCGGTCAGGAAGAGCAGATACCGCTCCCCGGGCTTCACGACCGGGACACCCTCGAATGAGTACTCCAGCGGCCGGGTAGCCTGGACTGCGTTGCCTCTTGCGGGTCTTGGCGCCATGACGCCTCCGGTCTCGAAAACGTCGAGCAGGGCACCGGCGGGCACGGAACCTTTCAGGACCTGTTCAGCTGAGACCTTCGAGATCGTAAAGGGCACGTTCTCGTATGGCTGAGGCGCGGACGACAGGATCCTCCCAACGATGATCACCGAAGCGTCCCCCGTGAGTGCGGCGATGCTCGAGTACACCTTGGAGAGTTCCCCTCGGATCGCGGAACTGGTCGTTGCGGGCCCCGTCGTTGCAACTTCGTTTTCGTTGCTCGTAGGGGCATCGGCTTGTCGTCCGGGGATGGGCTCGACGGACTGGACGTGGGTCCTGCCGATGCTCGGCGCGACAAGCGCGATCGCGATCGCGACAGCTGAGAGGGCGAGCGGTGCGAACTTTCTCATGCGGTCCTCCAGGTCACTGGACTTGGGACGCGAAGAAGATGTCGTCGTTCTGACGCGGGAAATAGGTGCCGTACACGTCGTAGCGGACGCTGATGTCCGGGTACAAGAGCGCCGAGGTAACGGACGAATGCGTAAGTGCGATGCTGTGGCCGGTCTCATGGCCGATGGTGCTCTGGGTGCGAAGGACGCTTGAGTCGAATCTCAACCGCTCGTCGTTCAGCGAGATCTGCGAATAGTCCCAGTTCGCGAACGGCGCGCACCCGACGCATGTCTGAACGCCGGATCCGTCGTTGAGGTACGACATCGTGACGCCGCGCCACGTCGCCGGGCTGTAGTTCTTCGCGTAGTACTCGTTCACGGCGGTGCAGCACTGGAACGAGGTCTCTGTCATGGAGTACCGAGTACCAGCGTTGTTCCAGTCGCTATTGGCAGCCCGGATGAGCGGCATGTAAGCGACGTTGATCATGTTCGGGTCCATCCAGAATTGACGGCCATTGATCCCGCCATTCAGGCGGTACGGCTCAAGACCGGCCTGAGCTGTCGCTGAATGGAGAGCCGTCGCGCCAGCGATCAGTAGACACGTCGTGATGACGAGTTTGATCAATGAAAGGTTCCCTTCCTTCTTCGTTCGGGTCGTTGGTCGGTGATACCCAGGCCGTCGGAGTGTCCTGGGCCGAGGCAGCACGAACAAGTCAGGAAGATCCCCGATAGCCAATGGACCGGTGGCTCGGCCGTCCGTCAGAAGGCGTTCCCACTGATCGGCCTCGGGATCAGCTCGGCCTGCTTCCCGCTCATGTGGACCGAGAAGGGGCTGCAGATGGCGTACATCGTCCAGGCCGTCGTGCTCCTCGTCTCGGGCGTGTACTACCCGACGACCGTCCTCCCCGGAGCCTTGCAGGCCGTTTCGCTGATCTCGCCGGCGACGTACGTCATCGAGGGTATGCGGCGCGCGCTCAT
>JACPOT010000006.1 GCA_016191385.1 Chloroflexota bacterium
AAGACCCAGGTGACCGTCGAGTACGCGTTCGGCCGGCCCAAGCGGATCCACACCGTCGTCGTCGCGGCGCAGCACGACCCGGGCACGAAGCCGCAGCGCCTCCGCGACGACGTCATCGAGCGCGTCGTGCGCCGCGCGGTCCCGAACGTCGACGCGGAGACGCGCTATGTCGTCAACGGCACCGGCGCGTTCACCATCGGCGGACCGATGGGCGACGCGGGCCTCACCGGACGCAAGATCATCGTCGACACATACGGCGGTTACGCCCGGCACGGCGGCGGCGCTTTCAGCGGCAAGGACGCGACCAAGGTGGACCGCTCCGGCGCGTACGCGGCGCGCTACGTCGCCAAGAACGTCGTGGCCGCGGGGCTCGCGACGCGCTGCGAGATCCAGGTCGCGTACGTCATCGGCGTCGCGCGGCCGGTGTCGCTGAACGTCGAGACGTATGGCACGGGCACGGTCAGCGAGGAGCGCATCCGCGCGCTCATCGACGAGCACTTCGACTTCCGCCCCGGGGCCGTCATCGAGCGCTTCGACCTGCGGCGGCCGATCTTCCGCCAGGTGTCGTCGTACGGCCACTTCGGCCGGCCCGACCTGGACCTGCCCTGGGAGCGGACCGACCTGGCGGACGTTCTCCGCGACGCGGCCCGCCCGGCGGGAAAGGTCGCAGCGGCCCGCTAAGCCCGCTTTATCGCCGTCGGCTCGGCCTTTGGCCTCGCTTCGCGGCGAGTGGCACCGCGTTTGCGAAAGGTCCTCCGAACAAGAAGGAGGGCTAACACATGACTACGAATACCGTCCCGCGCGGCACATCCTGGATGTCGGTGCTCGGCGGCTGGGTCGCCGCGGTCGGCGCCGCTGCCCTCATCTCACCGGCCGTCGCCGGCATCGTCACGAGCCGCGGCCCGGTCCCGAGCGACCTCGCTCTGGCGGTCCCGGTGCTCGTGGGACTCATGATCTCGTTCCTCATCGGCGGCTACGTGGCCGGGCGCATGGCCGGCTACCACACGAGCTGGCACGGGATGATGACGGCCTTCGTGGGCCTGTTCATCGCGCTCGTCGTCCTGCTCCTCGCCGGCCTCAACGTCATCCCCGGGGTGAGCCAGTTCGATCCGCGCACTCTGGGCGACACGCTCACGCTCGGCGCGATCCTCGGCTTCCTCGCGACGATCTTCGCCGGATGGCTCGGCGGCGTCCTCGCTCCCGATCACCTCGTCGCGGTCACGCCCGTGGTGGAGAGCGAGGTCAAGGTCGTGACCGGAGAGCCCGTCCGCCCGAGTCCCAGTTACCGCCTCCTCCCGGCCGTCGGCCAGAAGGGTGGACAGCCCGTGAATGAAGCGCCGAAAGACGAGGTGCGCGAGTCCCGCATCGAGTGAGGGCTTCCGCCTAGCGCAAGACTGACCTGAGACTGCCCGGGTCCCGTACGTATCCTTCGCAGATCGCATCTGGGAGGGGGGACCCATGAAACAGTCACGGTGCCTGCTCACGGTCTTCGCCATTCTCGGGATCCTCGCCGTCGCGTGTGGGTCGAGCACAACGCCCGCCGGCGCCAGCCCGGGCGCCGCCGCGACGGCGGCCGCGACCGCCGTGCCGAAGTCGGTCTACGGCGGGACCCTCACGTTCGCTCTCGAGAACGACGTGAGCAACCTCGATCCCATGCTGTCCGGCCTGTTCGTCGACCGGAACATCCATTACGCGATGTACGACTCGCTCGTGCGGGTCGACACGAAGGGGAACATCATCCCCTGGCTCGCGGAGAAGTGGACGACCTCGGCCGACGGCAAGACGGTCACGTTCAACCTCCGCCAAGGCGTGAAATATCACGACGGCACTGTGTTCGACGCCGCGTCGGTCAAGTGGAACATCGAGCGCTACATCAACACGAAGGGCTCGTCACGCACGGGCGACCTGAGCGCGGTCGCCAGCGTCGACGTCGTCGACGCGAATACCGCGCGGTTCAACCTGAAGACCGCCTTCGCGCCGCTCCTCGCTGCGCTCGTGGACCGCGCGGGCATGATGGTCTCGCAGAAGGTCGCCGAGGCCATGGGCGCGGACTTCACGCTGAAGCCGTTCAAAGCCGGCACCGGCCCGTTCATCCTCACCGAGGCCGTGAAGAACGACCACTACACGCTCGAGCGCAATCCGGACTGGTGGGGCAAGGACGCCGCGGGCAACAAGCTCCCGTATCTCGACAAGGTGATCGTGAAGCCGATCCTCGATGGCGACGTCCGGCTCACGAATCTCCGCACCGGCCAGGTGCAGGTCCTCAACAACGTCGCGGGCAAGGACGTTCCCGCGGTGAAGGCCGACACAACGCTCACGTATCTCGAGACCGGCTCGTTCGCGTGGAGCAGCATGATCCCGAACGAGGCGTCCGGATTCATCTTCAACGAGAAGCGGTACGTGAAGGCGGTCGCGATGGCGATCGACCGGCAGGAGCTCCTCGACAAGGGACCGACGCAGGGCGTCGGGCTCGTCGGCTTCGGGCCGCTCGCTCCCGCGCACTTCGCCTACGACGCGAGCTTCAAGCCGTGGCCCAAGGCGGACCCCGACGGCGCAAAGAAGCTCATCGCCGAGGTCGGGAAGCCTCTCGAGTTCGAGCTGCTCATCTCCTCCGGCGACGCCGCCATCCTTCAGCTGGCGCAGCTGATCCAGGCGCAGCTGGCAAAAGCGGACATCAAGGCGAACCTCAAGACGCAGCTCTTCAACGACATCGTCACCTTGCAGCAGTCGAAGAAGCACCCGGGCATGACGCTCATCGGCTGGAGCGGACGGCTCGACCCGGACGGCAACTCCTATGACTTCGTCGTCACCGGGAAGACCAACAACGACTCGTCGTACAGCAACCCGAAGGTCGACGAGCTCATGAACGCCCAGCGCGCCGAGTCCGACCCCGCGAAGCGGAAGGACCTGCTCCAGCAGGCCCAGAAGATCTTCGTCGTGGACGACCCGGCCCGCGTGTGGTTCCAGTTCGGCGTGTCGCCGATCCTCTCGGTGAAGGCCGTCACCGGCATGCAGTCCTACGCCGACCGCATCCCGCGATTCGAGACAGCACAGCTGGCGAAGTAGGCATATACCGCTAGCGTGAGGGCGGAGGCGACGGAGTGATCGGATACATCCTCCGTCGCCTCTTGCTCATGGTGCCCGTCGCATTTCTGGTCACCGTCGGTGTATTCGCGCTCGCGCGGCTATCACCGGTCGACCCGGTCCTCGTGTTCGCCGGCGAGGAGCGCGACCCGGCCGCTCTCGCCGCGATCCGCCAGGACCTTGGCCTCGATCAACCTCCGCCGGTCCAATACGTGGCCTGGCTCTCCCACGCGATGCAGGGCGATCTCGGCCGCTCCTTCCAGAACAAGCAGCGCGTGAGCGAGGCGATCCTCGAGCGCCTGCCGGCGACCTTCGAGCTCGGCCTCGCGGCGCTCCTCATCTCCGTGACCCTCGCCCTGGTCATCGGGATCGTCTCCGCCGTCAAGCGCAACTCGGTCGTGGACCTCGTGTCGACGAGCGTGACGCTCATGGGCGTCTCGTTCCCGAGCTTCTTCCTCGGCATCGTGCTGATCCTTCTGTTCGCCTACGTCATCCCGGGGCGCATCTTCCCGCCGGGCGGCTACGTCCCGATCACACAGGACGTGGGCGAGAACCTGCGGCGACTGGTCCTTCCCGCCGTGACGCTCGCGACCGCGAGCCTCGCACTGAACCTGCGGCAGGTGCGCTCGAGCCTGCTCGACGTCTTCGGTCAGGAGTACGTGCGCACCGCGCGGGCGAAGGGCCTGCGCGAGAGCGCCGTCATCATCCGGCACGCCTTGAAGAACGCGCTCATCCCGGTCGTGACGCTCATCGGGATCCAGATCGGGGCGATCATCGAGGGAGCCGTCATCACCGAAACGATCTTCTCCTGGCCGGGTGTCGGACGGCTCGCCGTGCAAGCGATCCCCTCGCACGACTACCCGGTCGTGCAGGGCGTCGTGCTCGTGTCGGCGCTCTCGTTCATGGCGAGCACTCTGCTCGTCGACGTGCTGTACGCCTGGCTCGACCCGCGCATCTCGTACGAGGCGGCCACGGCCTGATGGCGGGCGCGACCGTACCGCTCACGCTCGCGCGCGCTCGAGAAACGCGCTTCGCGGGGACGCGCTACTTCCTGCGGCGCAACCCGCGAATGATCGTCGGCGGCGCGATCGTGTTCGGCTGGCTTCTCGCCGCCCTCTTCGCGCCCTTCGTCGCGCCGTACGACCCGCTGAAGGTCGACGTCCTGAGCGCGCTCGAACCTCCCGGCTCCGTGCACTGGCTCGGCACCGACGACCTAGGCCGCGACGTCCTTTCGCGGGTCATCTGGGGCGCGCGGGTCTCCCTCTCCGTCGGGCTCATCAGCGTCTCGATCGGTCTCCTCTGCGGAACGTCGATCGGGCTTGCGGCCGGCTACATCGGCGGGAAGTTCGACCTGCTCATCATGCGGGCGATCGACGCGCTGCTCGCGTTCCCCGCGCTCATCCTGGCGATCGCGATCACATCAGCGCTCGGCCCTCAGATCCAGAACGCGATGATCGCCATCGGCATCGTCGCCATCCCCGCGTATGCCCGGCTCACTCGGGGTCAGGTGCTCGCGGTCCGCGCGCGTGAATACATCGTGGCTGCGCGAACGGTGGGCTGCCCGCCGCTGCGCATCGTCCTGCGGCACATCTTCCCGAACGTGATGAACGCGCTCATCGTCCAGGTCACGCTCTCGACGGCCTTCGCCATCCTCGCCGAGGCCGCGCTCTCGTTCCTCGGCCTCGGGCCGCAGCCGCCCAGCCCTTCGTGGGGGCAGGACATCAACTACTCGCAGCGGTACCTCGCCAACCTGAAGTGGTGGATGAGCGCGGGTCCGGGACTCGCCATCTTCACCGCGGTCTTCGCGTTCAACTTCCTGGGCGACGCACTGCGCGACGCGCTCGACCCGCGCCTGCGCCGCTCGGCCTAGAGCACCGTCGCGGTGAACGGGCGACGGCCCGTGCGGAACCTCTCGAGCGAGAGGTCCGTGATGTCGAGGGTCGCCGCCCTGCCGTCCAGCATCTCCTCCACGATCAGCTGCGCCGTGGCCGGCACGTGCATGAACCCGTGCCCGGAGAACCCCGCGGCGATGTAGAGGCCGGCGAGTTCGGGCACGCGTCCCACGACGGGATGGTCGTCGGGGGTCATCTCGTAGTAGCAGGACCAGGCGTCGCGGATCTCGAGGTCCGCGAACGATCGATGGCGGTGCGCCGCGCGCTCTTTCACCCACGGCTCGAGCGACGGGGGCACGTCGAGCGGCGGGAACGTGAGCTCCTCGAATGACGCGGGCGGTCCCGCCGGCCCCTTCTCCACCTTCCCCTCGGTCGTGAGGTTCGGCGGCGCGAAGCGCACGCGGCCCTCCTTGGGCCGGAAGTGGAACCCCGACTCCCACTCGATGACCAGCGGGGTCGCGGCCAAGTGCGGGATCGGCCCGCTCTCCATGATCGACCGGCGGTACGGCCAGACGGGGACCGCGACCGAGGCGGTCGCCGCGAGCGCCGCGGTCCAACAGCCGGTCGCGATCAGGACGCGCTCGCAGGCGATGGTCGCGTTCCCGCAGCGTACCCCGGTGACGCGGTCGCCCTCGCGGATCAGCGCGTCGACGTCGGTCCCTTCGAAGAAGCGCACACCCTCGAGCGTGGCCGCGGCGGCGAAGCACGCGAGGGCGGTGACCGGGTCGCCGTACCCGTCGCGCGCGCACAGGCGCCCGCCGGCAAGGTCGTCGGTGCGGATCCCCGGCACGAGGCGCTCGATGTCGGCGCGGTCGAGCATCTCGACGGGCACCTTGAGGCGCTCGTATAGGGGCAGCGGCTCCCTCAGCTGTGCCAGCCCTTCGCGCGTGGTCGCGATGAAGAGATACCCCCGCTCCTCGAACTCGTGCGTGCCGCCGGTGAAGGTGTGGAACTCGCGCCAGAAGGCGGTCGCCATGAGCGACAGCCGCACGTCGAGCTCATCCACGAACTGGTGGCGGATCCCGCCGAGGCCGCCCTTGCTCGTGCCGGATCCGAGCGTCGCGCGCTCGAGGACCACGACGTCGCTCTCGCCGCGGTCGCCGAGGAAGAAAGCCGTCGCCGCGCCGACGATCCCGCCGCCCACGATGACCGTGGACGCGGTGCGCGGAAGGTCCGCGGTCACTGGGCCGCGAGCTCCTCGAAGCGATACCGGCCCTCGGCCTGCTCGATGCGCCCGAAACGCGGCACGTCGTGCGTGAAGGCCACGGTCCACCGTTCGGCGACAGCTCGCGCGAGCAGGGTGCGCTTCGCTTCGAGCGTCTCGAGCGGGAAGAGGTCGAACGCGGGGATCCATGGCAGCGGCAGGTGATGCCGGTCGGGCAGGAAGTCGGACGAGAACCACAGCGTCTGGTCCGCGGCCTTGATGCGTACGGTCTGCGTGCCGCGGGTGTGTCCACGCACTTGCTCGACGAACACTCCGGGCAGCAGCTCGCCGTCACCGTCGAGGAGCTCGAGCTTCCCGGCCGCCTCGAGCGGCGCGTAGTCGTCGGGCAGGTACGAGCCGCGCGTGCGCTCGTTCGCCGCGAGCGCGTCCTGCCACTCGAGGCGCTGGACCGCGTAGGACGCGCGCGGGAAGGTCGCGACGACCCGCTCGTCGTCGCGGTACGTGTTCCCGCCCGCATGGTCGAAGTGCAGGTGCGTGTTGATCACCAGCGTGACGTCATCGGGGTGGACGCCGCGCTTCGCGAGCTCATCCAGCAGCGCGGGCGGGTCCTCGATCCCGAAGTTGCGCTTCTGCTTGTCAGTGAGCTTCGGCCCGGCACCCGTCTCGACGACGACCACGTGGCGGGCCCTGTCCCGGATGAGCAGGCAGGTCATGTCCATAGCCACCCGATTGAGCGGGTCGGCGGGCTTCACCTTCTCCCACAGCGGCTTCGGCACCACGCCGAACATGGACCCGCCGTCGAGGCGGAAGATCCCGTCGCTGAACGCCTGGACCTCGTACGCGCCGATCCGCATCAGGCGGCCGCCTCGATGGCGATCTCGCCACGCGTCAGGGTCGCGATGCGCACGCCCGCGAGGATGACCGCGCCGCCCACGAGCTGCAGCGGGTCGGCGCGCTCGCCCAGGAACACGTACGCCAGCGCGAGCGCGGCCACGGGGACGAGGTACGAAGACATGGCGCCGAGCCCTGCCCCGAAGCGCCGCACGGCCCAGTAGAAGAGGCCGAACCCGACGATCGTGCCGATGATCGAGAGGTAGCCGACGCCGAGCCAGGCACCCAGAGGCCACGTTGGCACGTCGCGAAAGCCCTGCTCGAAGAGCGACAGCGGGACGAGCCCCGCCGCGCCGACGAGGGACGTGAGTGCGACGAGCGCGATGGGTGACCGGTCACGCAGCGCGACGCGCCCGACGACACCGTAGACGGCCCAGCACGCGGCGCCGCCGAGCGCCATGAGGTCGGCGATGAGCCGCTGGGTCGAGAGCGTGCCCGCCACGCCCTGCGCGCCCGCGATCACCAGCGCCGCGCCGGCGCTCGACACGACGAAGCCGAGGATCTTCACGCGCGTGAGCCGCTCGCCGATGGCGGTCGCCGCCAGCGCCGTGAGCACGGGGACCATGGTCGGCACGATCAGCGCGCCATCCGACGCCGGCGCCATCGTGAGCGCGACGAAGACCAGCGCGTTGTATCCGGTGATCCCGATGAGCGCCGCGATCACGACCGCGAGGAGATCCCGCCGCCCGAGCGGGATGCGCAGGGCCCAGCACGCGATCACGAGGATCACGCCGGTCACGCCGAAACGGAGCGCAGACAGCTCGATGGGCGGGACCGTGTCGACCGCCGCCTTGCCGACCACCCAGTTGCCGGCCCAGGAGAGCGCGATGACCGCGTACGCGAGGGCGACGATCACCACACGCGGCTCATCGCGCAGATCGTATCGGTACGATGCCGCGGTGGCGCGGCGGGTCCTGATCACCGGCATCACGGGGTTCGCCGGCAGCCATCTCGCGGAGCGACTCGTCGGCCGCGGCGACGAAGTGCATGGCATCGCGCACGAGCCGCCGCCGCATCCGAACCTCGCGCGCGTGGCCGGTCACGTCACGATCCACGGGGCCAACGTCCTCGAGGTCGGCGAGACGCGCGAGGCCGTCGCGCGCGCGCAGCCGGATGTCGTGTTCCACCTCGCGGGTCAGGCCGTGCCCACGCTCGCGAGCGCGGACCCGCTCGCGGCCATCCGCATCAACGTCGTGGGCACGGCGAACGTCGTGGCGGCGCTTCCGAAGGGCGCGCACCTCGTCGCCGCCTCGAGCGCGGAGGTGTACGGCATCCCCGACGACCTCCCGGTCGGCGAGGACGCGCCGCTGCATCCGACGAACGTCTACGCCGCGACCAAGGTCGCCGCGGAGGCCGTGCTGCGACAGGGGCAGAACGCGCGGGTGACGATCCTGCGGCCATGCAACCAGATCGGCCCGCGCCAGCACGAGAGACTTGCCGCGTCGGAGTTCGCCAAGCGCATCGCGGAAGCGGAGGCGGGCCGGGTGCCTCCGGTCATCCGTCACGGCCAGCTCGACCCTCAGCGCGAGTTCGTCGACGTGCGGGACATGGCCGCGGCGTACGACGCGGCCTCGCGCATGGACGCCAGCGGCACGTTCAACGTCGGCAGCGGCACGCTGACGTCGATCGAACGGATCCTCACCAGCCTCTGTTCCCTCGCGCGCGTGCCCATCCGCACCGAGCTCGATCCCGAGCGCGTGCGCGCGGGCGTCGCGGACGTTCTCCTTCTCGACTCCACGCGCTTCCGCGATCGCACCGGATGGGCGCCCGCGATCCCGCTCGATCGGTCGCTCTCCGATACCCTCGACCACTGGCGTGAGCAGTTGTTAGTGGGCTCAAGCCGTCCCCCGGGCGCGCAGACCGAGGGGGGGAAGGGCCCACGAGGTCGAGCACCCGGGCCGAGCGAGGGGTCCCCCCGAGCGAGGACCACCTAGTCATGCCAGGGATCGTGTTTGGAACGGACGGCTGGCGAGCGCGCATCGGCGAGGAGTACACGTTCGACACCGTGCGCATCTGCTCGCAGGCGGTGGCGCAGTGGGTGCGCGACCAGGGCGCGGCCGACCGCGGCGTCGTCATCGGCTTCGACCGGCGCTTCGCGTCCGAGCACTTCGCCGCCGCGGCCGCGGAGGTCGTCGCGGCGAACGGCGTGAACGTCCATCTCGCGACCGTGGCCGCGCCCACGCAGTCGTTCTCGTGGGCGACGATGCGGCGGAAGACCAAGGCGGGGATCGTCATCACCGCGAGCCACAACCCCTGGACCGACAACGGATTCAAGGTGAAGACCGAGTCGGGCGCCGCGGCGCCGCCGTCGATGCTGAAGGAGCTCGAGGCGATCATCCATCCGCTGGAGCAGGGGAAGGGGCGTCCCGCGCGCATGCCCTTCGACGACGCGGTCGCGAAAGGGCTGATCGAGACGTTCGATCCCGCTCCGGACTACCTCGCGCGCGTCGCGGAGCTCGTCGACCTCGAGGCGTTCCGCCACGCGGGGTACACGCTCGTGTGCGAACCTCTCTACGGCAGTGCGAGCGGGTACTTCACACGTCTTCTGGGTGGCGGGCGAACGAAGGTCATCGAGCTGCACACGGAGCGGAACCCGTTCTTCGGGGGCGTGAACCCCGAGCCCATCCCGCCGAACGTCAACGAATTCCTCGCGCGCGTTCCGGCGGAGAAGGCCGATGTCGGCCTCGCGGTGGACGGCGATGCGGACCGCGCCGGGCTGGCCGACGAGACCGGCCGCTTCGTCACGACGCTCACCCTCTACGCGCTGCTCATGTGGTACCTGCTCGAGGTGCGGAAGCTGCGGCAGCCGGTCGTAAAGACCGTGAACATGACCTCGATGATCGACCGGCTGGGGGAGAAGTACGGCGTGCCGGTGTACGAGGTCCCCGTGGGGTTCAAGTGGATCGGCCCGAAGATGGCCGAGACCGGCGCGATGATGGGCGGCGAAGAGTCCGGCGGATTCGGCTTCGCGATGCACCTTCCCGAGCGTGACGGCATCGTCGCCGATCTCTTCATCCTCGACCTCATGCTCAAGACGAGGAAGAAGCCGTCGCAGCTCATCGCGGAGCTCATGGAGATCGCCGGGCCCTCCGCCTACATGCGGCGCGACATCCACGTCAGCGCGGCGGAGTACCCCGCGGTCCGCGAGCGCGTCATGCGCGAGCTGGGCGAGGCGCACCCGGGCACGCTCGGCGGTCGCACGGTCGTGCGCGGCGGACTCCTCGAGACGATGGACGGCGCGAAGTTCTTCCGCGACGACGGCTCCTGGCTCCTGCTGCGTCTGTCGGGGACGGAGCCGCTGGTGCGCGTGTACGCGGAGACGCGCGATGAGAAGGAGCTCGCTCCACTGCTGGACGAGGGCGAGCGCATGATCGGGGGCAAGAAGTAGATGGATACCTCTGTTCTCTCATCCGTGGAGAAGATCCGTACCGCGGACCCCGAGGGCATGCTCGACCGGATCAAGGAGCTGCCCCAGCAGGTGCGGGACGCTTGGGCCATCGCGAAGAAGGCCACCATCCCGCCGGCCTACGGCGACGTGCGCAACGTCGTCGTCGCGGGCATGGGGGGATCGGCGATCGGCGGCGACCTGGCCGCCGCGCTCGTCGCGAACGAGCTGAAGGTCCCCATGACCGTGCATCGCGACTACGGGCTCCCCGCGTACGTCGGGCGCGACTCCCTTGTCATCGCGTCGTCCTACTCGGGCAACACCGAGGAGACGCTGTCCGGGCTCGAGGATGCGCGCAAGCGCGGCGCCAAGGTGATCGCCATCACCACCGGCGGCCGCGTCGCCGAGATCGCCAAGGCGTCCAACTTCCCGCTCGTCACGTTCGCGTATCCCGCGCGGCCGCGCGCGACGCTCGGCTACTCGCTGACCCTCGTCCTCGGCGTGCTCGCGAAGATCGGACTCATCCACGATCTCTCGGCCGATGTCGACACGGCGCTCGCGGATGTCGCCAAGCTCCAGGAGCGCGTGCACGAAGGTGCCGCCTCGAACGACGCCAAGAAGCTGGCCATCGCGCTCGCCGGACGCGTCGTGTTCGTGTACGGCGCCGGCGTCATGGGCGTCATGGCCCGCCGTGTGAAGGGCCAGTGGAACGAGAACGCGAAGAACTGGGCCGCGTACGACGTGCTCCCGGAGCTGGACCACAACGCGGTGGTCGGATTCCCCGAGCCGCCCATCGCGAAGCAGGCCCTTGCGGTCCTGATGCTCCGTAGCGGGCAGGACCTCGGCCGCCACCGTGTCCGCTGGGGGGTAACGGCCGAGCTCCTCGACCAGGCCGGCGTCGACCACCACGCGCTCGAGCTCCCGGGTGCCAGCGCGCTCTCCGAGGTCCTTCAGATGACCTACTTCACCGACCACGTGTCCTTCTATGTAGCGCTGCTCAATGGGGCCGACCCCTCGCCCAACAAGTCCATCGACTTCCTCAAAGACCGTCTCTCGCGCGCCTAGTGGCGTTCCTCTATTGCCCCCGCGACGCCACGGCCCTCGTGCCGACCCGCATCGACGGCCGCGAGCGCCCGGCCTGCCCCGTCTGCGGCTTCGCCGACTTCCTGCACGTGCAGATCGGCGCGAACGCGGTCGTGGAGCGCGGCGGATCTGTGCTCCTGGTGAAGCTCTCCTACGGGCCGCGCGAGGGCCACTGGACCCTGCCCGGCGGGCTGGTCGAAAGCGAGGAGACGCCCGAGGAGGCGGCGGTGCGTGAGACGCATGAGGAGACCGGGCTCGATATCGAGCTCGACGGATTGGTCGCGACGTACATGCGCCCGGCGCACGAGCGGCACGAGACCTGGTCGGGGCTGATCATCGTCACGTTCCGCGCGCACGTGACCGGCGGCGAGATACGTTCGGCGCCCGAAGAGACGAGCGATGTCGCGTTCTTCCCGCGCGATCAGCTCCCGGCCCTCGATGAGCTGGCGTGGCCGTCGACGGTCCACGGCCTGGATGCGTGGAAAGCATTCGAACGAGCCAGGCCCTGAATTTCGGACGATTTTCGGCAGGGCTATCGTTGCCTCTCGCGAGAAACGGCGGGAGGTAGCGATCGTGAACTCAGCGCTCATCTCCATGGTCGAGAAGGCGAAGCGCTACGCCAACGAGCCCGAACGCATCACCATCCACGATGTCGAGGTCGAGTTCCGCGGGAACAACGCCACACACCGGGTCGGTCTGCGTGGAGATGAATGGCACTGCGAGTGCGATCACTTCAAAGCCCATGCGCTCTGTGCGCATGTCATGACGCTCCAGCGCGTCTTCGGCACGCATCTGCGTGACGAGGTGCGCTACACGCAGGAGAGAGCCACGGCCTAACATCGCGAACAACTGAATAGGCGAGCCATCAGCGAAGCCGGTGCGAGTCCGGCAGGGTCTGGCCACCGTGAAACTCGGGTCGCCTGATGTCCCGCGCGCGGCCAACACACCTTCCGAAGAAAGGGTGGGGTCAAAGACCTGTGACGATCACTGCGCCGACCGGCTCAGCGCTCCCCGAGCTCCTCACTGCGGCCGTCGAGCGCCACCGCTGCGAAGCGATCCTCCTCTCGGGCGGCCTCGACACGAGCATCGTCGCGACGCTGGCCGCGCCACGAGGCCTCCGGCTCGCCGTAACGGTCGTCGTGGGCGACGCTCCGGACCTGCCCTACGCGACGGAGATCGCGACCCGGCTCGGGCTCGAGCACGTCGTCCTCCGGCGCACGCCCGCGCAGCTCGCCGCGGCATTGCCGGCGCTCATCGGGATCATCGGCTCGTTCGACGGCATGTTCCTGCGCAACGACATCGTCGTGTACGAAGGACTGCGCGAGCTCGCGCGACGAGGCATCCGCTCGTGCTGGACCGGCGATGCCGCGGACGAGCTCTTCGCCGGGTACGAATTCGTTCTGCGCAAGTCGCCGGAAGAGATCGAGCGGAGCGTCCGTCATTTCGCCCGCACGATGCGCTTCAACGGTCCGCGGATCGGCGAAACCCTTGGCGTCGAGGTCTACAGCCCGTTCCTTGACCCCGCCGTGGTGGAGCTCGCGACGCGGCTCTCCGCGAGAGAGCTCGTGGTGCATCACGAGGGAGCGCGACTCGGGAAGGCGCCTCTTCGCCGCGCGTTCGAAGCGGAGCTCGGCGAGCGACATGCCTACCGGCGTAAGGATCCGATCGAGATCGGCTCGGGCGCGACCGTGCTCGGTCCTTACGTGGCGACGGGTCTTGAGGAGGTGCTGGCGTCCGAGTCGGGGCGAGTGCACGCCGAGGACCACGTGCGGATCCGCGACGCCGAGCATCTCGCGTACTACCGCATGTACCGCACGGTCTGCGGCGGTCCGCCGCGGGCCGACCCTTCCTTGCCGAAGGAGTGCCCCGGCTGCCACGCGCGCGGACCGGAAGGCACCTACTGCACGGTCTGCGGGGCGTATCCCATCTGATGCGCATCGCCTCACTCGTGCCCGCAGGGACTGAGATCGCGTGCGCGCTCGGGCTGGGGGATCAGCTCGTCGCGGTGACGCACGACTGCAACTACCCCGCTGCGGTCCGGTCGCTGCCCCGGCTCACGTCGTCGACGATCCCTGAAGGCACGACGAGCTTCGAGATCGACCAGATGGTCCGCTCCGCGGGCGAGCGCGGCGAGAGCACGTTCCATGTCGACGCGGGAGCGCTCCGTGCGGCGCGTCCCGACGTGATCCTCGGCCAGACGATATGCCGCGTCTGCGCGGTCACGCTCGACCAGCTGCCCGCGGAGATCGGCTCGACGCCCCGCACCATTCCACTGAACGGCGAGACCATGGACGGCGTCTTCGCTGACATCCAGCGGGCAGCGGACGGTCTCGGCGTGAGCGCCCGCGGCGAAAGGGTCGTCTCCGCGCTGCGCGCACGGTCGGGCGCGATCGGCGCGCTTGTCGCGGGCCGGGCTCGACCGCGTGTCGCGTGCATCGAGTGGCTCGACCCGATCTTCCCGGGCGGACATTGGGTCCCTCAGCAGGTCGAGATCGCCGGCGGGATCGATGTCCTCTGGAAGGTAGGACGACCGAGCGCCGCTATCGCGTGGGACGAGGTCCGCGAAGCGCGGCCAGAGGTGGTCGTGCTCATGCCGTGCGGGTGGGACACGCGTCGCGCTCTCGACGAGGCGCCCGCGGTCACAATGCGCCCCGGCTTCTTCGCACTCCCGGCCGCTCGGAGCGGCCGGGTCTTCGCGACGAACGGCAGCGCGTATTTCAGCCGGCCCGGGCCGCGCCTCGTCGACGGTGTGGAGATCCTCGCCGCGCTGCTCCATCCAGGCGTCTTCCCGCCCCCGCGAGCCGAGGACGCCGTTCCCATCTCGCTCGGGGTCCGGATGCCGCGATGACGCGGTATGCGGTCATGTGGTCCGGCGGCAAGGACAGCGCCCTCGCGCTGACCCGCGCCCGCACGAGCGGCCTCGAGGTCGGCGCGCTGCTGAACTTCATCGATGCGGCTTCCGGACGGGTCCGTTTCCACGCGACGCGCGCCGAGCTCATTGCTGCGCAGGCGAACGCGGTCCGCGTCCCGCTCCGGCAGTACGCGACGTCGTGGGAGGGATTCGACGACGTGTTCCGGCGAGCGCTCGCTCAGCTAGCGGCAGACGGCTTCGCCGGCGTCATCTTCGGCGACATCCACCTCGCGGACGTGCGGGCCTGGTACGAGGACCGGGTGCGCGCGGCGGGTCTCGAACACGTCGAGCCGCTTTGGGGCGATGCGCCGGCCGACCTGCTCCATGAGTTCGTCGCCGGCGGCGGCCGTGCGGTCGTCACTTGCTGCGAGGTCGCGAAGCTCGACGAGAGCTGGCTCGGCCGGACGATCGACGACCGGTTCGTCGCGGAGATCGGGGCGGCCGGCATCGACATGTGCGGCGAGAACGGCGAGTACCACTCGTTCGCGTTCGCAGGTCCCGCGTTCCGCGAGCCCGTAGTGTGGCGCGCCGGTGCGCGCCGGACCGACGGCGGGTTCGTCCAGCTCGACCTGCTCCCACCGCTCGGCGCGGCGGTCGAGCAGGTCATCGCCGCGAACGCCGACCTCGTGGGCGACGTGCGCGCGGGCCGCCCGAAGGCGTGGGGGAAGCTCGCCGGGCTCGGTGTCGTCGCGTGTCGCGAGATCCTCGGGCGGCCGCTGACCGAAAGCGAGCGGCGCGCGCTCTGGTCGGGACTGTGGCGCGCGGCGGTCGTCTGATGTCCCGACGCGCGTTCCTCGGCATCCTCCTCGCGACCCTCATCTCGTGCGCTCCGGCGGCCACTCCGCCCGCTCTCACCACCACCGCCAGCCCGGTCCCCGCCGCGGCGTTCCCTGCGACCGTCGTCGACTTCCAGGGCAAGTCGGTCACCATGGCGAAGCGCCCCGAGCGCATCGTCTCGATCGGCCCGTCGATCACCGAGTTCCTCTTCGCGCTCGGAGCCGCGGACCGCATCGTCGCGGTCGATGACTTCTCCGACGTGCCCGCCGCGGCCAAGGCGAAGGAGAAGGTCGGCGGCGTCAAGCCCAACGTCGAGAAGATCATCGCCCTGCGAACAGATCTGCTACTGAGCCTGCGGATCTCCGATGGTTCGCTGGAACGTGTCGCCGCACAGGGGATCCCCGTCCTCGTCGTCGAGCCGAAGAGCCTGGCGGACGCGGCGCGGACGGCGATCCTGCTCGGCACGGCCATCGGTGCCGATGGCGCCGGCCTCGCCCGCTCCATTGAGGATGGGCTCGCCTCCGTACGCGCGAAGGCCGTGAACGTGCCGAAGAAGCGTGTCTTTCATGAGGTCGACGCGAGCGACCCGACGAAGCTGTTCAGCGCGGGACCGGGATCGTTCATCCACGAAATGATCCAGCTGGCCGGCGGCATCAATATCGCGGCCAAGGCGGCATCGCCGTTCCCACAGCTGTCTCCCGAGGAGGTCATCCGGGCCGACCCCGAGGTCATCGTCCTCGGCGATGCCGGATACGGCGTGACGGTCGCCGAAGTCGTCGCTCGTCCCGGCTGGTCCGCCATCACCGCGGTCAGAACGAAGCGCGTCGTCCCGGCCGACCCGAACCTCGTTCACCGGCCGGGTCCGCGGATCGTCGAGGCGGCGGAGCTGTACCTGCGGATCGTCCGCGAGACCCCGTAGGCGGAGCGGAGCTCGTGCGCAGGCCGCTCTATGGGCCGGTCTTCGTCGCGCTCCTCCTCGTCCTTGTCGTTGCCATCGTGCTGGCGGTCGGGATCGGGGCCGTGGCCATCCCGCCCGACCGCGTCCTCGGCGTGCTCGTTGGGCGCGGGGAGGGGCCGGAACGCGCGATCATCGTGGACCTCCGCCTTCCGCGTGTGCTGGGAGCCGCGATCGTGGGTGCCGCGCTCGCGGCCGCGGGCGTCCTGCTCCAGGGGCTGCTGCGCAACCCGCTCGCCGATCCGTATGTCCTCGGCACGTCGGCCGGCGCGAGCGTCGGCGCGGTCGTCGGCCTCGTCATCGCCGGCGCGCTCGGGTTCTTCGTGATCCCCACGCTCGCCTTCGCGGGAGCGATCGTCTCGATCCTCATCGTGTGGCGGCTGGCCCGCGTCGGCCCCGAAACGCCCGTCGTCACGCTCCTACTCGCGGGGGTCGTCTTCTCCTCGTTCGCCGGCGCGATCGTGACCCTTCTATTGGTCATGAACGATCGACTGCAGCTGCGGCTGGCGAGCGTCCTCGGCTGGCT
>JACPOT010000074.1 GCA_016191385.1 Chloroflexota bacterium
GGGCCCCGTGGAGTAGCGCCCTTCGACGACGTCGAGGACGTTCCGCCGGGCCAGCTCCTCGAGGTTCTCCATGCGCGAGCGCCAGCGGTAGGTGCCGTAGACGGTGGCGTCGGGGTGCTCGGCCAGGATGTGCTCGGCGAGATGGCTGCCGGCGAACCCGGTGATGCCTGTGATGAGGACGCGCACTAGCGAATGGACATTAGCAAGGTCCTTGCCGGGCTCGCCCGCTAGGCGGGCAGGCGGGACGCCGCGAAGCGCGTGACGGCCTCGATGAGGGCTTCGTGCTCCTCTTCGAGCACTCGCGCGGCGAGCCTTTCGGGCGTGTCACCGGGCAGGACCGGGACCCGGCGCTGGGCGACGATCTCGCCCGCGTCGAGCATCCCCTTGTGCGCCGTGTGGACCGTGGCGCCGGTCTCCCTCACGCCGGACGCGATCACGGCCTCGTGCACCTTCATCCCGAGAAGGCCGGCGAAGGCCGGAAGCAGCGAGGCGTGCAGATTGATCACCGGGATCTCTCCAAGGGCGTCAAAGAAGTCGTCCGCCAGGACGCGGTCGTAGCCCGCGAGCACCACGAGCCGCGCCCCTGCGTCGCGCAGCGCCTGGCCCATCGCGGCCTGCGCCGCTGCACGCGTGGCGTTGGTCACCGGGAACAGGGCCGTGGGGATGCCGGCCGTGCGCGCGCGATCGAGCGCGAATGCGACGATCGCCGACCGCGCGCTCGACATGCCCGATCGCGATGGCGTCGGGGAGCGCACGGAGCGCCGCGCGCTCGTCCTCGCGCGCGACGATCGCGATCAGACCGATCCCCATGTTCCACGTGTCCCACTGATCGCCGTTCGGGACGTTCCCCATCGTGCCGAGGATCCGAAAGACCGGCGGCACGACCCAGGTGGATCGGTCGATCGCGGCGCCGAGGCCGTCGGGCAGGGCCCGCGGGAGGTTGCCCTCCCATCCGCCGCCCGTGAGATGCGCGATCGACCGCACCTGCGCCGTGCCGCGCAAGACGCGCACATCCTCGAGGTACGAGCGGTGCGGCTCCAAAAGCGCGTCGCCGAGCGAGCCGCCGCGCAGCTCGGGCCGCGATGCGCGCAAGACCTCGCGCGGCTCGATGCCGCGCGCCTCCGCCTCCCGCGCGATCGCCGCGCGCGCGAGCGTGTAGCCGTTCGTGTGGAGGCCGTTCGAGGGCAGGCCGATGCAGGCGTCGCCCTCGCGCGCGTTCGCGGGACACAGCAGACGATCGCGCTCGACCGCCCCCACCAGGAACCCCACAACGTCATACGCCCCGGCGGCATAGGTGCCCGGCATCTCCGCGGTCTCGCCCCCGAGCAGCGCGCAGCCGTGCGCCTCGCAGGCGGCCGCGATGGCATCGACGATCCGCTCGAAGATCCCCGGCTCGAGCTTCGAGGTCGCGAAGTAGTCGAGGAAGAAGAGCGGCTCCGCGCCGGTCGCCGCGGCGTCGTTGACGCTCTGGTGGACGACGTCGGTCCCGATGACGTCGTGCCGGTCGAGCAGCCGCGCGATCTCGGTCTTCGTGCCGACGCCGTCGGTGGTCGCGACGAGCACGAGATCCTTGCCGGTCGGGGCCCGGAACAGCCCCCCGAATCCACCGATGCCGCCGATCACCTCGGGGCGTCCGGGCTTCACGCGTGCTCGAAGGCGCGCCAGCGTCTCGGCCTTGAGCGCGGTGTCGACGCCCGCGTCCTTATATGTGAGGCGCGTCACGAGAACTGACGCTCCAGCGACTCCTTGGACAGCTCCAGCTGCACGGGCACGAGGTAGTCGCCGGTGAAGCACGCGGTGCATAGATCCTTCCGCGTCGCGCCGGTCGCTTCGATCATGCCCTCGAGGGACAGGTACCCGAGCGAGTCCGCGCCGATGTGCCGGCGGATCCCCTCGATCTCGAGCTGCGAGGCGATGAGCTCGCCGCGCCGGGCCATGTCAACGCCGAAGAAGCACTGGTGGCGGATGGGCGGCGAGCAGATGCGCATGTGCACCTCGCGCGCGCCGCTCTTGCGCAGCAGCTGGACGATGGGACCGCTCGTGGACCCGCGCACGATCGAGTCGTCCACCACGAGCACGCGCTTGCCCGCGAGGACGTCGCGCAGCGCGTTGTACTTGAGCGCCACGTTGTGCTGCCGCAGCTCCTGCGTGGGCTGGATGAACGTCCGCCCGATGTAGCGGTTCTTGATGAGGCCCTCGCGGAACGGGATGCCGCTGATGCGCGCGTACCCGACCGCCGCGGGGATGGCGCTATCCGGGACGGGGATGACGACGTCCGCGTCGGCCGCATGCTCCCGGGCGAGGATCTCGCCCATGTGCTCGCGCGTCGC
>JACPOT010000045.1 GCA_016191385.1 Chloroflexota bacterium
CATCCTGCTGATCTACTCGTTCCTCACCATCGTCGGCACGCTCCTGTCCGACATCCTGCTCGCGCTGGTCGACCCGCGCATCCGGGTGGGGGGTTGAGGATGAGGATCAGACTCTTCGGCGGCGCAAGCTCTTCCTCCCCAAGCGAAGCTTGGGGAGGTGTCCGCGAAGCGGACGGAGGGGTCATGGGCCCCAGTATTGTGGTCGCTCATGACCCCTCCGTCGCCGTAAGACGGCGACACCTCCCCAAGCTTTGCTTGGGGAGGAAAGAGGTTCTCAGCCAATGACCGCCGCAGACATCACCGTCGGCAAGGAGGCCGAGGATCGGATTGCCGTCGCCTCCAACTGGAAGCTCGTGTGGTGGCGCTTCCGCCGCCATCACCTGGCGATGGCGAGCGCGGTGCTGCTGATCTTCATGTACGTGATCGTCCTGGTGCCGGATTTCTTCTCGACCCAGGACCCCGAACGCACGGACGCGCGGCAGGCCTTCATCCCGGTGCAGACGGTGCACCTGTTCGACGACGGCGGCTGGGCGCCCTGGGTCCCGGCCATCGTCGGCAAGCGCAACCCCACGACCCTGCGCATGGAATGGACCACCGACGCCAAGAAGAAGGTGCCGGTCACCTTCTTCGGCACCGGCTACAAGTGGAAGGTCTTCGGCCTGTTCGAGACCAACCGCCACCTGGTCGTGCCGGTCGACCCAAACCAGCGCATCTTCCTGCTGGGCTCCGATCGGCTCGGCCGCGATCAGTGGTCGCGCATCATGCACGGCACTCAGACCTCGATGACCGTCGGCCTGGTCGCCGTGGCGCTCAGCGTCATCCTGGGCGTCGTGCTGGGCGGCATCTCGGGCTATGTCGGCGGCAAGACCGATTCGGTGATCCAGCGCCTGATCGAGCTTCTACAGTCCGTCCCCACCATCCCGATCTGGCTGGCCCTGTCGGCCGCCTTGCCGCGCGACTGGACGCCGATCCAGATCTTCTTCGCCATCACCGTGATCCTGTCCCTGGTCGGCTGGACCACCTTGGGCCGCGAGGTGCGCGGCCGCTTCCTCGCCTTGCGCGAAGAAGACTTCGTGCTGGCCGCCCGCCTCGCCGGCTGCTCGCGCATGCGCATCATCCTGCGCCACATGGTGCCGACGTTCCTGAGCCACATCATCGCGACCAGCTCGCTCGCCATCCCGGTGATGATCATCAACGAGACCTCGCTCTCCTTCCTCGGCCTCGGCATCCGGCCGCCGGCGATCAGCTGGGGCGTGCTGCTGCAGGAGGCGCAAAACATCCAGACCCTGGCCCTGGCCCCCTGGCTGCTGATCCCCGGCCTCGTCGTGATCGTGGCGGTGCTCGCCTTCAACCTCGTCGGCGACGGCCTGCGCGATGCCGCCGACCCGTACAGCCATTGAGATCGAAGTGAGCACCGACGCCCAACCTCTCCTTTCCGTGCGCGACCTCCGCGTCTCCTTCGCCCTCGACGAAGGCCTGGTCCGCGCGGTCGACGGCACCAGCTTCGACGTCATGCCGGGTCAGGTGCTGGGCGTGGTGGGCGAATCGGGCTGCGGCAAGAGCGTCACCATGCGGGCGATCCTGCAGCTGGTCGAGCGACCGGGCCGCATCACCAAGGGCGAGATCCACTTCCGGCGCGACAGTGGCGTCGTCGATCTGGCGCAGCTGCCGCCGCGCGGCGCCGAAATGCGCGACATCCGCGGCGGCGAGATCGCGCTGATCCCGCAGGAGCCAATGGCGGCGTTCAGCCCCGTGCATACGGTGGGCGATCAGATCGTCGAGGCGATCCTGCTGCACAGCCATCGCTGGCAGGCCGGCAAGAAGATGAGCCGCAGCGAGGCGCGCGACATCACGGTCGGCCTGTTCCGCGACGTCGGCATCTCGATGCCCGAGCAGAGGATCGACACCTATTCCTGGCAGCTCGCGGGTGGCCTGCGCCCGCGCGCCATGATCGCCATGGCGCTCTCGTGCAAGCCGCGGCTCTTGATCGCCGACGAGCCGACGACGGCGATCGACGTCACCACCCAGGCCCAGGTGCTGGCGCTGCTGCGCGACCTGCAGGCGCGCTACAACACGGCCATCATCTTCATCACCCACGATCTCGGCGTGATCGCCCAGATGGCGAGCTATGTCGTGGTCATGTATCTCGGCCGCGTCATGGAG
>JACPOT010000084.1 GCA_016191385.1 Chloroflexota bacterium
CCTAGTCCGTATCCTCCGTAGGTGCCGAACGACCCTTCTCCGACGCTGATATCGGTCGAGGAAGCCCGGTCGGCGCTCCCGAGGTCCGTCGCGCCCATGCGCCCACGGCTCGCAGCCGCGCCCTTCAACTCGCCCGACCACATCTTCGAGGTCAAGTGGGACGGCCTCCGCGCCTCGATGTTCCGAGATGCGGCGGGCCTGCAGCTGCTCGATAGCCGAGGCGGCGATCTCCTCCGCGCGCTGCCCGAGATGCGCGAGGCCAAAGTCCCGGAAGGCGCGTTCCTCGACGGCGAGCTCATCGTCTGCGACGCGCGGGGCCGCCCTTCGTACGACCTGCTGGCCGGGCGCATCGGGCCGCGCGCGGCGAAGCGCGGTCGCGGTCCGGTCTTCGTCGCGTTCGACCTTCTGTACCTCGATCACCGGCCGCTGCTCGGGCGGCCTCTCGAGGAGCGCCGCCAGAAGCTGAAGGCCCTGGGCCTCGGCGACCGCCGGGTCGCGGTGCCCGACCACCTCGAGAGCGACGGCGAGCCGTTCTTCGACGCTGTCGAAGAGTTCGGGCTCGAGGGGATCGTCGCGAAGCGGAAGCGCTCGCCCTACGTCCCCGGCGTGCGGACCGTCGATTGGCTCAAGTACCACGTGACCCCTCGCGCCGACGTCGTGATCGGGGGGTTGATCCTCGATGAGACCCGCGGCGTCCGCACTGCGCTCTGCGGCTGGAGCGGGCCTGCCGGTCTGGCGTTCGCGTGCGAGGCGTACGTGCCGCCTTTCCTCGGGCGCTGGCTCGACGAGGCGACGCGCGACTTCGCATCCGACTCGTCGCCGTTCGCGACGCCGATGGGCGTGCGCGCCGCGATGCGCTGGCTGCGGCCCAAGCTCGTCGCGATCGTCGAGCACGCCGGTGCCGACGGGCCCGAGTTGCAGGAGGCGCGCTTCCGGGCGCTGCGGATGGACGGCGATCCATCCGATGCCCTCGTTCCGACGCCCGTCGAGGTCCCCGAGCTTCCGCCGAGCGGCCCGGCGGAACGGCCGCGCCTCGTGGTGCTCCAGAGCTTGCCTTTCGGTCGATGATCTAGACTCAAAAAAACCCCGGAGGGTCCTCGATGACGAAGTTCGTGTTCGTGACCGGCGGGGTGACCTCCTCTCTCGGTAAGGGCATCACCGCTTCGTCGCTCGGAGCGATCCTCGCCGCCCGCGGGCTCTCCGTCGCTTCGCTGAAGATGGACCCCTACCTCAACGTCGACCCGGGGACCATGTCGCCCTATCAGCACGGCGAGGTCTTCGTCACCGAGGACGGCGGCGAGAGCGACCTCGACCTCGGTCACTACGAGCGCTTCATCGATCGCAACCTGACGCGCGGCTCCAACCTCACGACCGGCCAGATCTACAACGCGGTCATCGCGAAGGAGCGCCGCGGCGACTACCTCGGCGCGACCGTCCAGGTCATCCCCCACGTCACCAACGAGATCAAGTCGAGGATCCACCGAGTCGCGCGCGAGGCGCAGGCCGACATCGTCCTCGTCGAGGTCGGCGGGACGGTCGGTGACATCGAGTCACTTCCCTATCTCGAAGCCATCCGCCAGTTCCGCAACGACGTGGGCCGCCAGAACGTGCTCTACGTCCACCTCACGCTGCTGCCTCGCGTCGCGACGGGCGAGCTGAAAACGAAGCCGACGCAGCACTCGGTCAAGGAGCTGCGCTCCATCGGCATCCAGCCCGACATCCTCGTCGCGCGCGCGGACGAAGCCGTTGACGACGAGCTGCGCGAGAAGATCGCGCTCTTCTGCGACGTCAAAGTGGAGAACGTGATCCCGGAGCCGAACGCGTGGTCGATCTACGGCGTCCCGACGATGCTCGAGGACGTCGGCCTCGGCCGCATCGTGGTCAAGGAGCTCGGCCTCGAGGCCAAGGAACCCGACCTCGCCGCGTGGCGCACGCTCGAGGACCGCATCCGCAACGCGCGCATCCCGCTCGAGATCGGACTCGTCGGCAAGTACGTGATGCTCTCGGACGCGTACCTCTCCGTGGCCGAGTCCGTGAAGCACGCCGCGTGGGCGCACGGCTGCGAGCCGCGGATCCGCTGGATCGACTCGGAGCGCCTCGAGCGCGGCGGCGACGTCGAGCCGCTCGTGGGCCTGGACGGCATCGTCGTGCCGGGCGGGTTCGGCTATCGGGGCGTCGAAGGCAAGGTGCAGGCCGCCCGCTACGGGCGCGAGCACCTGGTCCCGACGCTCGGCCTGTGCATGGGTCTCCAGTGCATGGTCATCGAGCTCGCGCGCACCGCCCTCGGCAACGAGGACGCGAATTCCACGGAGTTCGACGCCTTCACCCCCCATCCGGTGATCGACCTGCTGCCCGAGCAGCGAGATGTGACCGAGAAGGGCGGGACCATGCGGCTGGGGTCCTACCCCTGCGTGCTCCAGGAGGGCACGCTCGCGCACAAGGCCTACGGCCAGCCGATCGTGCTGGAGCGGCACCGCCACCGGTTCGAGTTCAACAACGCGTATCGCGAGCTGCTCGCGACCCACGGGATGCGGTTCAGCGGCCTCTCGCCCGACGGCCGCCTGGTGGAGATCGTCGAGCTCCGGGACCATCCCTTCTACCTCGGGACGCAGTACCACCCCGAGTTCAAGTCGCGCCCCCACCGCCCGCACCCGCTCTTCGCCGCATTCATCGACGCGGCGCTCGCCCACGCCCGCGCGAACGGCCGCGCCGACGCGCAGGCGCCGGTCCGGGAGGCCGTGCGATGAGGCTCTTCGTCGACACCGCCGATCTCGAGGAGATCACGAAGGCCGTCGGCTGGGGCGTCATCAGCGGCGTCACGACGAACCCGACGCTCATCGCGCGTGCCGGTCAGGACCACGAGACGCAGGTGAAGAGGATCTGCGAGCTGGTGGGCGACGTCTCGGCCGAGACCGTGACCGAGAAGAGGGACGATCTCGTCGTCGAAGGCCGGCGCCTCGCGTCGTGGCACAAGAACGTGATCGTGAAGGTGACGTCGACGCCGGAGGGGATCGCCGCGGCGAAGGTCCTCGCGGGCGAGGGCATCCGGATCAACGTGACCCTGTGCTTCACCGTGAACCAGGCACTGCTGGCCGCTGCGGTAGGCGCGTACTTCATCAGCCCGTTCGTCGGCCGCCTCGATGACATCGGCGAGGACGGGATCGCCGTCGTGCGCGGCATCGTCGACGCCTACCGGCAGCAGAACATCAAGACCAAGGTCCTTTCCGCGAGCCTCCGGCACCCCATGCACGTGACCCAGTCCGCGCTCGCGGGCGCCGACATCGCGACGATGCCCTTCAAGGTGCTCGAGCAGATGTACAAGCACCCGCTGACGGATCAGGGGATCGAGCGCTTCATGGCGGACTATCGAAGGACGCAGGAGCCACAGGCGCTCAAGCGCTAGCGCTTGGGCGGTGTACCCACGATCAGTTCTCGGGTATCTGCGCCGGGCACTCCACATAGGTCAAGGACGCACAACATCAAGGCGGTCTCTTCGTCGGTCCTTCCCTGCTTGATCGCGACGTCGGTGGCATACAGCGACTCGTACGCGCGGATCACGTCCGCGCGCGTGAAGCGCGGCGCCTCAGCCCGCCACCTGTTGATGGCCCCCGCGGACGAACGGATGGCCTTCGCGAACCTCTCCGCGTCCGCGTAGCTCTTCATCGCGCCGGCGAATAGGACGACGCGGAACTGCCATAGGAGCAGCGCCAGGATCTGCAGCGGAGCGTTCCCCTCCGCAAGGAGACGCTGGAGCAGGTCGACCGCCGCCTTCGCGTCGTGGCGGATGACGGCCCGCGTCAGGTCGAAGATCTCCGTCTCGATGGCGCCGGAGACGAGCGAGCGCACGTCGGCCGCGGTCACCGCGGCGCCGGCCGCGTACGTGGCGAGCTTGTGCAGCTCCTGTTCGACCCGCTGCGTGTCCGTCCCGGTCGCCGACGCGAGCTGGACGATGGCCGCCGGCTCGAGCTTGATGCCGTGGAGCCGCGCCCGCGCGGAGATCCAGGTCGCCATGTTGTCCGGCGCGAGCCGCGCGATCCGCTCGACGCGTCCGCCGGCGTCCTCGACGGCGGCGGAGATGTCGGCGGGCCCTTCGACATCGTTCTCCTTCTTCGCGCGCGCGCGACGGCGCGGCTCGGTCCGTTCGGCCGTCACGAGCACGAGGGCCGTCTCCGGTGGGAACTCCGCGATGAAGGACGCGTCCGTCAGCGCGTCGGCCGAGTCGACGATCACGACGCGGTGCTCGTCGGGCGCGTCGAAGAGGCCCTGCGACCGCCCGCTCATGGCAATGGCGTCGACGGTGTCGTAGCGCGCGTCGTGGCGGGTCACGCCGACGAGCATCCCGAGCGTGGGGTCCCGCCGGACCGACGCGTCACCGGGGTCGGTGGGCCCGCCCCTTGTGAGCGCGCTGACGAGCTCAGCGAGACGGAGCCGCGCGCGGAACGGGTCCTCCGCGATCAGGAGGAACACCGGCCTTCGCGGTGCGGATGCTGGGACGCGCGCCATCGAACTCGATCTCCACGGTGCCATGTCGGTCGGTGCGGTAGGTCGCGATGCCGGCGAGAGCGCTGAGGGTCTCGGGAGTGGGATGACCATACCTGTTCCCCGCCCCGACGGAGATCACCGCGAGGTCGGGACGCACGGCCGCGGCGAGAGCGCCGCCGTACGGCGTGGCCGCGCCGTGATGCGGCGGCACGTAGGCGCGCGCCCGCAGGGCCGCGGGGTCGAGGAGCAGATCGGCGATGACGTCGTCGGTCGCGTCACCCATGAACAGGATGGACGAGTTGCCGCTCGAGATCCGCAGGACCAGATCGGGGACCGCGAGAGCGCGATCTCGCCCCGGCGCGAGCACGTCGATGACGGCCTCGCCGAAGCGGATGCGCGCGCCCGCGCCGAGGGATCGTACGGGCACGCGCGCGCGAGCCGCGTGGTCGTGCCAGACCTGGGTCACGACCACGTCGGTGATCGCGAGGGGCTCGATGGCGAGCCCGACCTCGTAGCGGTCGAGGACCGCGGACAGCCCGAGCGCATGGTCGGCGTGCTCGTGGGTCAGAGCGACGACGTCGATGCGCCGCTGCCACGGGGCGAGCGCCTCGCCCAGACGCGACATCAGCCGCGCCGGATCGGGACCGCCGTCGATGAGCGCGAAGCGGCCGCGGCTCTCGACGAGGAACGCGTCCCCCTGGCCGACGTCGAGCGCGCGGACACGGAGCGCCGGTGATCGGGCCAGCGCCGGCGCGACGAGCACCGCGCCGATGGCCACGGCCACGGCGAGCCCGATGGCGATCCGCGGCGCTGCCGACCGCAGGCGGAGCGCGATCTCCTCCATCGCGATCCGGGGCGCGACGCGCGGGGCCTTCGCTCCGGCGAAGAACACGGCGGCGAGCAGCGCGGCGACGACCACCCCGGTGCCCAGGCCACGCGGGACATCGAGGGACGCGAGCGGCAGCGCGGCGCTGACCTCGACGACCCGTCGCAGCGCGGTCGCGCTGACGTACGCCGCGAGCGCGAGCGGCCACGCGGCCGCGGGGACAGCGGCGCCGACGGCTGCCGTGGCCGCGCCGAACGTCATCACCGGCACGAAGAGCGGGACGGCCACGAGGTTGGAGAGCGGCGAGACCAGCGAGACGCGGCCGAAGGCCGCCGCGACGATGGGCAGCGTCGGCGCCGATGCCGCGCACGTCGCCGCCAGCGCCTCGGCGACGGGCCGCGGCAGGCGACCGAGCGCCGCGGCCAGCCGCGACTGCCAGAGGATCAGCCCGCCGGTGGCGGCCACGCTGAGGAGGAAGCCCACGTCCTCGAGCGCGCCCGGATCGGCGAGCAGCATCGCGGCGCCGGCACCGCCGAGCGCGTTCAGCGCGAGTGTCCGTCGCCCCACCGCGATGCCGATGGCGCCGACCGCCGCCATCAGCGCGGCGCGGACGACGCTGGGCGACAGCCCGACGAGAAGGCTGTAGAGGATCACGCACGCGACGCCGGCCGGCGCGACGACGGCCGGCCGCGCGCGACCCCGCAGCGCTAGCGCGGCGGCGCCGGCGACGAGGGTCATGTTGAAACCGGAGATCGCGAGCAGATGCGTGGTGCCGCTCGCGGCGAACGCGTCGCGCAGCTCGCGGGCGATGCTCGCGCGTTCCCCGAGGACGATCCCGAGCAGGATCCCGCTCTCGGGCTCGGGCACCAGATCGCGCAGGGGCGCGGCGAGCGCCGCGCGGAGACCGTCGAGCGCTGAGACCTCCGCCCACGGCAGCGGCGGGACGGGGACCAGGCCGCGGACCGCGCTCGCCAGAGCGATGGCGCTCGCCGATCCCCACAGCAGGCGGCGCGGCCGATCCGCGCTGAGCAGTGCGAGCGCCAGAGACCCGAGGCCGATCGCGACCGAGACGGCGATGGCGCCGAGCGGGTGGAGCGATCGCGCGAGAGCGCAGGCGACGCTGACGAGGGCCACCGCGACCAGCGGCGCGCGCAACAGAGCACTCATCGCGTCGTGACGAGGTCCCGGATGTCGGCGAAGACCCGCGCGGTGACGAGGCCGCGCGTCTGGAGCTCTTCCACGCGCGCGAAAGGCTTCGACTCGCGGGAGCGCACGATCTTCGCCGCCGTCGTGGGTCCGATCCCCGGCAGCGCTTCGAGCTCCTTCTCGCTCGCGCGGTTCACGTCGATGCGCCCGTCGCCGCCCGCCGTGCCCAGAGCGTCGGCCGGCGGCACCTCACCCGGCCGCGGGACGTAGATACGCGTGCCGTCGCGCAGCGGCGCGGCCTTGTTCAGCGCGAA
>JACPOT010000057.1 GCA_016191385.1 Chloroflexota bacterium
CCCGTAGGCGGAGCGGAGCTCGTGCGCAGGCCGCTCTATGGGCCGGTCTTCGTCGCGCTCCTCCTCGTCCTTGTCGTTGCCATCGTGCTGGCGGTCGGGATCGGGGCCGTGGCCATCCCACCCGACCGCGTCCTCGGCGTGCTCGCTGGGCGAGGCGAGGGGCCGGAGCGCGCGATCATCGTGGACCTCCGTCTTCCACGCGTGCTGGGAGCCGCGATCGTCGGTGCCGCGCTCGCGGCCGCGGGCGTCCTGCTCCAGGGGCTGCTGCGCAACCCGCTCGCCGATCCATACGTCCTCGGGACCTCGGCGGGCGCGAGCGTCGGCGCGGTCGTCGGCCTCGTCATCACCGGCGCGCTCGGGTTCTTCGTGATCCCCACGCTCGCCTTCGCGGGAGCGATCGTCTCGATCCTCATCGTGTGGCGGCTGGCCCGCGTCGGCCCCGAAACGCCCGTCGTCACGCTCCTGCTCGCGGGGGTCGTCTTCTCCTCGTTCGCCGGCGCGATCGTGACCCTTCTATTGGTCATGAACGATCGACTGCAGCTGCGGCTGGCGAGCGTCCTCGGCTGGCTCTTGGGTGGCGTCTCGGTCGTCACCTGGACGCAGCTCGCGATCTCGGCCGCTCTGGTGGCGTTCGCGCTGGGCGCGTCCGCGCTCGTGGCGTGGCGCCTCGACGCACTGTCGCTCGGTGAGGAGGCGGCCGCCACCCTCGGGATCGACGTCGAGAGATCGAAGCGGATGACCGTGGCGATCGCCGCGCTTCTCACCGCCGCGGCGGTCTCCATCGCGGGGCTCGTGGCGTTCGTCGGTCTCGTCGCACCTCACGCCATCCGGCTCATCGTCGGTCCGGCGCATCGTCGTCTTCGCGGACCTCGCGGCACGCGTCGTGGTCGCGCCCTCCGAGCTGCCGATGGGCGTGATCAGTGGCCTCATCGGGGGGCCCTTCTTCTTCGCGCTCCTGTGGCGGGATCGAGCCGGATACCGACTGTGACGACCATCGATGCGCGCGCGGTCGTCGCCGGCTACCCGGGTCGCGAGGTCCTCCACGGCATCGACCTTGCGCTGCGTGGTGGCGAACGGGTCGGCCTCGTCGGCCCGAACGGATCGGGCAAGACCACCCTGCTCCGCTCGCTCGCCGGGATCCTCCGCACGTGGTCGGGCGCCGTCGAGCTCGATGGCACGCCGGTAGGCGAGCTCGCTCCGCGCGATCGCGCGCGGCGGATCGCCGTGGTGCCGCAGACCTTTCAGACGCCGTTCGCGTTCACGGCCCGGGAGATCGCCGGGCTCGGGCGCACGCCGTACGTCGGCGCGTTCGGTCAGCCCTCGGCAGAGGACCGTGCCGCGGTCGCGCAAGCTCTGCAGATGACGGGATGCGAAGAGATCGCGGACCGGCGGCTGTCCGAGCTCTCCGGCGGTGAGCGGCAGCGCGCGGTGATCGCCATGGCCCTCGCCCAGGAGGCCGACGTGCTGCTCCTCGACGAGCCGACGGTCCATCTCGACCCGCACCATCAACGCGCGGCGCTCGACCTGGTCGGCCGCCTGGCCCGCGAGCGCGGGATCCTCGTGGTCGCGGTGCTGCATGACCTCAACCTCGCGGCCGCGCTGTGCGATCGCGTCGTCGTGATGGCGGCGGGGCGCATCGTCGCCGACGGGGGGCCGGCCCAAGCCCTCGACGCTGCGACGGTCGGCGCCGTCTTCGGAACGGGTCTCGAGGTGGGTTCTCGGGACGGGATCACCTTCGTCTTACCCGCCCGCTAGGCGGGCAACGGGGCAGCATCGCCCTGGGGGCATTGCCGCTCGCTCGCCCGCTTCATACGATCACGGGTGCTTGCGGCTCCCGTTCACCCGGTGAGACCGCTAGGAGGAAGGGCTTTTGCTTCGCGTCGCCTCGCTCGCGATCGCGCTTTCGCTCGTCCTGACGAGCTTCGCGGCCGTGCCCGCGAGTGCCGCCCTGCCTGCCGAGATAGCGTCCGGCGCCGCGTCCGACGGCTGCACCGATAGCGTCGGGCCCGGGATCGCCGCCCCCGCCAGCGTTGCGACCGGCACGCCTGGCTATCACGCCGCGTTCTACGGACAGAGCGGCTACCCGACCCTGTGCCCAGGCCACACCTCTGTCGCGACCGTCGCCTTCATGAACACCGGCACCCTCGGCTGGTACGCCGGCGCGGTGGGCAAGGCCGCGTTCCTCGGCACCGCCGGTCCGGAGCCCGGGCAGGACAAGCCGAGCGCGCTCGGCGGTGTCGACACCGGCTGGCCGGCCGCGAACCGGATCGCGTCGCAGCCCGCGGCGTACGTCGGACCCGGACAGGTCTCCTGGTTCCAGTTCACCGTGCGCGCGCCGATGACCCCCGGCATCTACCGGCTCGCCCTGCGGCCGCTCATCGAGGGAACGCAGTGGCTCGAGGACTACGGCCTCTTCTGGTACGTCACCGTGAAGGAGGCCGGCACCGTCGCGACCGCACCGGTGACCCCCGTCGCGGCGGTCACGCCCGTCGCGCCGGTCACGCCCGTGACGACGGCGGCTCCGGCGAGGACGAACTTCCCGGTGATCGCCAGCGACGGCTCGCGCTCCATCCGGGTCAACGCGCTGATGTTCCACCGCGTGTCCTGGCTGCCGCCGAACGCGGACCCGCTGCGCAAGGACCTCACCGTCACGCCGACCGACTTCGAGGAGATGCTGAAGTACCTCAAGGCCAACGGCTACAACACGATCACGTCCGCGGATCTCTGGTGGTCGCTCGATACAGGCAAGCCCCTCCCGCCCAAGCCCGTGCTCCTCAGCTTCGACGACGGATACGTCGACCACTCCGAATTGGTCATGCCGCTTCTCAAGGCGTACGGGATGGTCGGCACATTCGCGGTGACCGCGAACCTCATCGACAAGCCGGGCTACATGACGAAGACGATGGTCCGCGCGCTCTCCGACGGCGGGATGGAGATCGTCTCGCACGGCACTGACCACTGGAGCGTCAACAGTCTCGGCTACCAGCAGCAGCTCTACCAGCTCTGCACGTCACGGCGGATCCTCTCGGACTGGGCTGGCAAGGACGTGCGTCACTTCGTATATCCCTCGGGTGACTACCTCCCGTTGCCGTCAGCGGCGCTGCAGAACTGCGGCTACCTCAGCGCGTACCGCAAGGACGGCGGCTCGATCGAATCGAGCAACGACATGTACGCGCTGCGCCGCGTCCGAATCCGTGGGCAGCAGGGACTCGGCGCGCTCCTCTTCGCTCTGACGCAATAGTCCGTGGCCGCGGCGGCCGTATATATCAAGCCTTCTCCGAGGATATACTGACCCGTGATGCACAAGACGACCCTTCTTGTTGACGACGCCAAGATCCGCCGCGCCCGCAAGCTCCTGGGCACGACCGGCATCAAGGACACCATCGACCGGGCGCTGGACGAGGTGATCGCGCTGGCGGCGCGGCGGACCTTCATCGACCGCATGGGCCGGATGGAAGGCTTCGACCGGAAGATCCTCTTGAACGTCCGGGAGCGGGCCTGGCGCTGACCGCCGAGTACCTCGTCGACACGAGCGCGTTCGCGCGGTTCGACCGTGAGCCCGTCCGAGAACGCCTCGCCCCCCTCATCGCCCGGCGCCAGGTCGCGGTCTGCGGCGTGACCCTCCTCGAGCTCCTCTACAGCGCGCGGCCGCAGGCCGTGCGCGAGAAGCGCGACGAGTTGGCACTCGTGTTGGAGCGAGTAGACCTGGGTCAGTCCGACTTCGACCGTGCGGCCGATGTACTGATCGCGCTCGCGGCCAATGGCCGACATCGCGCCGCCGGCGCCGCGGACTTGCTCGTCGCGGCGTGCGCGGAGCGCGCCGGGCTGGCGCTCCTCCACTACGACTCTGACTTCGACACGATCGCTGCCGTCACGCGTCAGCGAGTCGAGTGGGTCGTGCCTCGCGGGTCGGTGCCGTAGGAGAGGGTTAGCCTTCGCGGCGTGCCGCTCACGCCAGTCGAACTCGACGTCTTCCTCGCGGAGATCCGCCTCTGCCACTTCGCGACGGTCGACGAGAAAGGCCGCCCGCGCGTCCGCCCGCTCTGGTACCTCTGGCGTGAGGGCTCGTTCCTCCTCACAACACGGATGGAGATCCGGCACACCGGCCGCGACCTCGGGCCGCAGAAGATCGCCACGCTCTCGGTCGCGTCGGACGACAAGCCTTACCGCGCGGTCATCGCGACCGGCGAGGTCGAGATCCTCGGCCGCGAGGAGGCGCTGCTCAAGGCCGTCTCATCCCGGTATGGCGATGAAGGTCGCTGGCTCGCGCATGCGATGACGGAGCCGGACCGGGTCGCGATGCGGCTCGTCCCGAAGACGTTGCTCTCGTGGCACTACGGCCGCGGCGATAGCGCGAAGCAGAACGAGGGCGTCTCGATGCGCATGCCCGTCGGCGATCATCGCTAGCTCGATCTACGAAGCACGTACCACCACGACCGCGAGGAGACCCGCAAGGATGCCTACTGCGGCGGCGGCGATGGTCGATCGATCGTGTCGCATCAGCAGAAGGAGCGCGGCAGTGAAGGGGATGAGGGGAAGGTAGAAGACGCCTAGCGACGACTGAAGGGCCGACGCGGCTACCACGACGGCGACGCTCGCGCCGAAGGGCCTGGTCAACCTATTGCCCGGTAAGGCTGCCAGCGCGAAGGCGCCGACCACGAGCGCATAGATGAAACCTCTCGCGGTGGTCTGCCTGTACGCGACGATCGTGACCACCCCAGCGACGGCGCAGATGGCCACGAGGCCCGCAGCGACGTGTTCGGCAATGCGCCGACTCCGCACGGAGTCAGGCTAAGGCGCGATCAGCGCAGCTTCGCGGCTAGCAGCTCGAGCGCTGCCATCTCGCGCATCTGGGGCCGGATAGGGACTGTGAGCGGGTCGCCAACGTACCGGGGCACGACGTGGAGGTGGTAGTGAAAGACGCTCTGCCACCCCGCGGGCTCGTTGGACTGGAACACAGAGATCCCCGCGCAGCCGAGGCGCTCGCGCTGGCGACGCGCGATGTCCTGCGCCGCGAGGCCGACGTCGCGCAGGTCATCGGCCCCGATGTCCAGGAGGTTGCGACTATGGCGCTTCGGGATGACGAGGACGTGCCCTTCGGTGAACGGCGCGATGTTCATGAACGCCAGCGTCGTCGCGTCCTCGCGGATCTTCGCCGCGGGGATGCGGTCGGCGACGATCTCGCAGAACACGCACTTCTCGTCGCGCGATGCCGACCGCCGCTCCTGCACCTCAGCCCTCGGCGGAAACAGTGACGGGCGCGGTCCAGCCCCAGTCCCACGCGGCGAGGCTCTCGATCAGCGCATGGTCCGTGAGGTCGAGGCGGATCGGCGTGACGCTGATCATCCCCTTGCGTACCGCCTCGACGTCCGTGCCTTCATCGGCCTGCTCGCTGAGCGCGGGTCCGCCCACCCAGTAGTAGGGGTTGCCGTATGGGTCGAGCCGCTCGATGAGCCGGTCCTGGTAGTTGCGCTTCCCCAGGCGCGTGACCGCGACCCCCGGGATCTTCTCGCGCGGGAGCGACGGGACGTTCACGTTCAGCAGCGCGTCGGACATGAAGCCGCGCTCGAACACATTGCGCGCGAGCAAGGTCGCGAAGGATGCCGCCACGCTGTAGTCGATGTCGCCGCCGAAGGCGCCGATGGAGATCGCGATCGACGGGATGTTCGAGAGCAACCCCTCCATCGCCGCGGCCACGGTCCCGGAGTAGGTGATGTCATCGCCGAGGTTCATCCCGCGGTTGATGCCGCTCACGATGAGGTCGGGCTTCTGCTTGAGGAACCCGAGCACCGCGAGGCGCACGCAGTCGGTGGGGCTGCCGTCGGTCATGTAGGCGGCGTGGCCGTTGCGCAGCTCGGTGGGGCGACATCGAAGAGGGCGGAAGAGCGTGATGCTGTGGCTCGCCCCGCTCCAGTTGCGCTCGGGGACGATGACGTGCACGTCGCCCACGGCGGAGAGCGCTGCGCTCAGCGGCAGGAGCGCGTCGGCGTCGATGCCGTCGTCGTTCGTGACGAGGATCTGGCGGCGCGTCACTTGCCCCCGACCCGGACGGCCATGGTGTGCGGCTCCGGCTCGGGCGCGGCTGTCTCCTCCGTGACGAGGTGCGCCTCCGTGCGGCTCCGCCGGCCGCGCGCCACGTCGTACGCGTAGCGGAGGAAGGTGTTGGCGATGCCGGCGACAGGCATTGCGAGGAGGACGCCCCAGAACCCCGCGATGCGCACGCCGAGCATGATCGCGAGGAACACGAAGATCGGATGGATCCCGATCACGTCCGACATGAGCCGCGGTCCGATGATGTTGAGCGTCACCTGCTGCAGCGCCATGGTCAGCACGAACACGGGCAGGAAGCTCTCGGGCGCACCGAGGATCGTCGCGACGAAGACGGGGATCACAGCGATGATCGGTCCGAAGAAGGGCACGAGCATCACGAGACCCGACACGATCGCCAGCAGTCCGGCGAACGGGACGCCCAGCGGAGCGAGGATCACGAACGTCGCGGCGCCGTAGATGAGGCCGAGCAGGAGCGACGCGCGCAGGAACCCGCCGAAGGACTTGTCCGCGCTCTGCCGCAGCAGCTCCGCCTCGCTGCGCAGCTCCTCCGTGAGCGTCCCGGTGAAACGGTCCCACAGGCGGTGGCCGTCCATGAGCATCAGGAACGCGATGATCAGGACGAGCGAGACGTTGAAGAGGAGCGTGCCCGTCGCGGCGACGACCCCGAGCGCGTCCGCCGCGAACGCACCGGTGAGCTGCGCGAGCCGTCCGGGGAGGTCGCCGTAGAGCGCGGTGAGCCCGACGTGCAGGCCCGCGCTGTCGAGGCGCGACTGCAGATCGGCGACGATCCCCGCCGCCTTCTCGCCGAACTCCGGTCCGCGTTGCGTGAGCGCCGCGAGCTGCGTCGCGATGGCCGGGATGCCGAGCGCCATGAGGACCGCGAGCACCACGCCGATCGCGAGGTAGACGACGATGACCGCTTGCGGGCGGTCGAGCCGGGTGCGCCGGTCGAGGTTCCCTACAAGCGGCTCGAGCAGATACGCGAGCGCCCAGGCGACGAGGAAGATGAGCAGCACGTCGGCCACATGCCCGAGCGCCCCGAGGACGATGGCCGCCAGCTGTACCGCGAGCCAGGCGATGAACAGGATGACCATCGCGGTCAGGAGCGCGCGCTCGCGTGGCGAGACCCTCACGGCCGTCGATGGTATTGGCCCACCTAGGATGTGGCCTCCATGACCGCGCCCGCGTGCCTCATCGACCGCTACGCGGCGCATCTTCCGCTGACCGCCAGGACCCCGCGCCTCACGCTGGGCGAAGGCGACACGCCGCTGGTGCGCGCGCCCCGGCTCGAGCAGGAGACAGGGGTCACGGAGGTCTGGCTGAAGGTCGAGGGGATGAACCCGACCGGCTCTTTCAAGGATCGCGGCATGGTCGTCGCCGTCGCGAAAGCGATGGAAGACGGCGCGACCTCGGTCCTGTGCGCGTCCACCGGCAACACCGCGGCCTCGGCCGCGGCGTACGCGGCCCGCGCCGGCCTGCCCTGCGCCGTCATCCTCCCGGCCGGACATGTCGCGCTCGGCAAGCTCGCGCAGGCCATCGCCTTCGGGGCGCGGGTGGTCGCGGTCCGCAGCGGGTTCGATGGCGCACTTGGCGTTGCGCGGGAGCTCGCGGAGAGCGGCGACGGCACCCTCGTCAACAGCGTCAACCCGCATCGCATAGAGGGACAGAAGACCGCGGCGTTCGAGATCTGCGACGTGCTCGGCGATGCGCCCGACGCGCTCTTCATCCCGGTCGGCAACGCGGGCAACATCACCGCGTACTGGCGCGGCTTCCGCGAGGCGAAGGCCGCCGGCATGGCCGACCGGACGCCGGGCATGTTCGGCTTCCAGGCGGCCGGAGCAGCGCCGATCGTCCACGGCAAGGCCGTGGCCGCCCCGGAGACCGTGGCGACCGCGATCCGCATCGGGAATCCCGCGTCGTGGGCCGGCGCGGTCGAAGCGCGCGACGCCTCGGGCGGCGCGATCGAGGCCGTGACCGACCCGGAGATCCTCGACGCGTACTCGTTCCTCGCGCGGTGCGAGGGGATCTTCTGCGAGCCGGCCAGCGCCGCGGCGGTCGCGGGACTACGGCAGCGCGCGAAGCGCGGGCTGCTGCGCGATGTGCGCCGCGTCGTGTGCGTGCTCACCGGCAGCGGGCTCAAGGACCCCGACACCGCGCGCACGCTCGCGTCGTCCCTCGTCGAGGTCGAGGCGACCGCCGCCGCCGTCCGCGGCGCGATCCGCGGATGAGCGAGCTCCGCGTCCGCGCGCCCGCTTCCAGCGCGAACCTGGGCCCGGGCTTCGACTCGTTCGCGGTCGCCCTGCCGCTGCTCGCGGAGTTCGACGTGAAGCCCGCGCGCGCGTGGAGCGTCACGGTCGAAGGCGACGGCGAAGGCGTCCCCACCGGCGACGACAACCTCTTCATCGTCGCCGCGCGTGCCACCGCGAAGGCCGCGAAGGGTCACCTCGCCCCGCAGCACGTGACCCAGCGGTCGGACATCCCGCTCGCGCGTGGCCTCGGATCGAGCGCCGCCGCCATCACGGCGGGTGTGGCCGCGGCGAACGCTCTTCTCGGAGGGCCGCTCGATCGCGGGACTCTCCTGCGCGTCGCCGCGGACGTCGAAGGTCACCCCGACAACGTCGCGGCCGCTCTCTACGGCGGCATGACCGTCGCGCTGTCGACGGACGGCGGTCCGGTCGCGGCGCGCCTCCCGTTCCCGCGCGCCTGGCGCATCTGCCTCCTCGTGCCGCAGAGCATGCTTTCGACGGACATCGCGCGCGCCGCTCTTCCGGCCGACGTCTCCCGTGCCGACGCGGTCTTCAACGTTTCGCACGCGTCCGCTCTCGTCGCCGCGATCTTCCGCGCCGATGGCGCGCTCCTGTCGCTGGCGATGCGCGATCGGCTGCACGAGCCCGTCCGCGCTCAGCTCGTTCGCGGTATGGACGACATCGTCACGGCCGCGCGCGACGCCGGCGCGTTCGGTGCCGCGCTGTCGGGCGCGGGTCCCACGGTGCTCGCGGTCGCGCCGGTCCGGCTGGCATCGCGAGTGATCGCGGCCATGGAGATGGCGGCCTGGACCGCGGGCTCGCCGGGCCGGGGTCGCGTGCTGCGCGCGCGCGCGGCCGGGGTCCAAGTTCGGCGCACCTGACACCATGAGCCTCGTGGGAGCGCCAGACCGCCTTGTGCTGCTCGCCGACCCGGCCGTGCGCAGCGCGATCGCAGGCGAATTCGGCCGCGAGGTCGAGTACTACGCCGCCACGGGATCGACCCAGGACCGTGCCCGGCAGCTCGCGGATGCCGGGCATCCGGGCGCGCTCATCGTCGCGGAGGAGCAGAGCAGCGGACGCGGACGGCAGGGCCGGTCGTGGGTCGCGCAGCCCGGGACCTCGCTCCTCGCCTCGTGGCTGTTCCGGCCTCTCCCCGCTGATCCCGCGCTCTTCGCGCTGCTCTCGGGTGTGGCCATCGCGCGCGCGCTCACCGACCTGGGCATCCCCGAGGCGCGGCTCAAGTGGCCGAACGACGTGCAGCTCGGCGGCAAGAAGGTCGCTGGCGTGCTCGCGGATGCGGTCACCGGGGCGAATGGCGGCGCGCTCGTGCTGGGCATCGGCGTGAACGTCCACCAGCGCGACCTCGGGGAGCTCAGCGGGACCGCGACCTCGCTCGCGCGTGAGGCGCGCGCCGCGGACCGCCTCGCGCTCCTCGCGCGCATCGACCGCGAGCTCCGTCGCGTCGCGTCGGACAGCGATGAGCGGCGCGTCTTCCTCGAGGAGTGGCGGCTCCGGTCCTCGACCCTCGGCCGCGAGGTCGAGGTGCGCTCCGCGGGCGCCGCCGTCCGCGGCTTTGCGCGATCGATCGCCGACGACGGCGCGCTCGTGCTCGAGACCGCGTCCGGATCGCACCGCGTCCTCGCCGGCGAGGTGTTCGTCGCGTGAGCCGCCGCTTCGGCATCGTCGTCGACGGCACGGCCGCGTTGCCGCCTGACCTCGCGCGTGCACACGACGTGCAGTGGCTCCCCCTGAAAGTGATCCTCGGCGGCGACGCATATACCGCGGTGACCGACCCGACGCTCGCCGGTCGGCCCATGCACATCACTCCCGCCGAGTTCTACGAGCGCATCAAGCCCAAGGATGTGAAGCCGGAGACCTCCGCACCGAACGTCGACGAGTGCAACTCCGCGTACGACGCGGCCGCGGCCGACGGGACCCATGACATCCTCGTGCTCACGATCGCGAGCGAGCTCTCCGCGACGTACTCCGTGGCGGCGACACAGGCGCGCCAGCGCGGGAAGCTGCGCATCGAGGTAGTGGACACGCGCTCGCTCGCGGGCGGCATCTCGCTCATCGCCACGGCGGTCGCGCGCCTGCGCGAGCGAGGCGGCTCGTTCGACGACGCTGTCGCCCTCGCGCGACGCATGGCAGGCACGATCCACATCTACGCGACGACGGACACGCTCGAGTACCTGCGCCGCTCGGGCCGCGTCTCGGGCGGCGCGGCGCTGTTCGGATCGCTGCTCTCCGTGAAGCCGATCCTCGAAGTGGCGAACGGCGTCGTGCACCCGGTGGACAAGGTCCGCACGCGCGACAAAGCCGTCGCCCGTCTGCGCGAGCTCATCTCCGCACGAACGCCGCTCGGATCCCGGATCCATGCGTGCGTCCTGCACACCAACGACCCCGAGCGTGCTCGGGTGCTCGGCGACTGGGTCCAGCAGCAGTACCACTGTGTCGAGTACTTCCTCGCCGAGGCCGGGCCGGTCATCGGCGCGCGCGCCGGCCCGGGCGTCATCGGGCTGTGCTGGTACCTGGAGGGTGCGGCATGAGGCTGCGGATGCCCTTCGGGCGGCAGAAGGAGATGCCGTCGCACCTGTGGACGCAGTGCCCCGACTGCGGCGAGATGCTCTTCAACAAGCAGCTCACGCGGAACAACAGCGTCTGCACGAAGTGCGAGCACCACTTCAAGATCGGCGCGCGGCAGCGGATCGAGCTGCTCGCCGACAAGGGGACATTCGTCGAGCACGACGCCGCGCTCGCGTCGGCCGACCCGCTCGGCTTCGTTGACAGCAAGCCGTACCCGCAGCGGATCGAGGCCGCGAAGGCCAAGAGCGGCGCGACCGACGCCGTGATCGCGGGGACGGCCTGCCTCGGCGGGATCGAGCTCGAGCTCGCGGTCATGGACTTCGAGTTCATCGGTGGCTCCATGGGGAGCGTGGTGGGGGAGAAGCTCACGCGCGCGGCGGAGCGCGCGCTCGCGGGGCACCGCCCGCTCGTGATCGTGTGCGCGTCGGGCGGCGCGCGCATGCAGGAGGGAGCCCTCGCGCTCATGCAGATGGCCAAGATCGTCATGGCCCTGGGGCGCCTCGCGGACGCGGGCGTGCCCTACGTCAGCGTGCTCACCGATCCCACGACGGGCGGCGTGCTCGCGTCGTACGGCTCGCTCGGCGACCTCATCCTGGCGGAGCCGAAGGCGCTCATCGGGTTCTCGGGCGCGCGCGTCACCGACCAGACCATCGGCGAGCGCCTCCCGGCCGGCTTCCAGCGCTCCGAGTTCGTCATGGAGCACGGCTTCGTCGACCAGGTCGTGCCGCGGGCTCAGCTCAAGGAGCGGCTCGCGTTCTTCCTCGGCGCGCTACGTCCGAAGCCCGGCGACGCGCGGTGGAGCCTGTGAACGCGTCGCTCATCGTCGACGTGTCCGCGCTACCCGCGCGACGCAATGCCTGGGAGGCGGTGAAGCTCGCGCGCGAGCTTCACCGCCCTCACGGGCTCGACGTCATCGAGCGCGTCTTCTCCCGCTTCCAGGAAGTGCACGGTGACCGCTCGTTCCGCGACGACCCCGCCATCGTCGGCGGGATCGCGGAGCTGGCCGGGCGGCCCGTGGTCGTCGTCGCGCAGCAGAAGGGCGCGTCGACCGAGGAGAACATCCAGCGGAACTTCGGGATGCCGCACCCCGAGGGCTATCGCAAGGCCATCCGCCTGTACCGCCTCGCGGAGCGCTTCCACCTTCCGCTCATCACGCTCATCGACACGCCCGGCGCGTACCCCGGCCCGGAGGCGGAGGAACGCGGCCAGGCCGAGGCGATCGCGCGCAGCATCGAGGTCATGACGCGGCTGCGCACCCCGATCGTCGCGGTCGTCCTCGGTGAGGGCGGCTCGGGTGGCGCGCTCGCCCTCGGTGTCGCCGACGTCGTGCTCGCCCTCCAGAACGCGATCTACTCCGTGATCTCGCCCGAAGGCGCGGCCGCGATCCTGTGGCGCAGCGCGACCGAGGCGGAGCGCGCTGCCAAGGCGCTCAAGCTCGCGGCGCCCGACCTCCTCGAGCTCGGCATCGTCGACGGGCTCATCGCCGAGCCCAAGGATGGAGCCCACACCGACCACGACGCGACCGCGCACGAGATCCGTGAGGCGCTCAGCTCGCAGCTCGACCGCCTCGAGCGGCTCGAGACCTCGGACCTGCTCGCCGCGCGCTACGAGCGCTTCCGCCGCATCGGCGTCTTCATCGAGCCGGTCGCCGAGACGGCCGCGCCGCCCAAGCGCGGTGGCTGGCTCAC
>JACPOT010000093.1 GCA_016191385.1 Chloroflexota bacterium
ACACGCTCGGGTTCGCGTACACGCTCGCGAAGAGGGGCTTCAGCTTGACTGGGATCCCCAAGACGATGGACAACGACGTGCAGGGGACGGAGTACTGCATCGGCTTCTCGACCGCGGTCACGCGGGCGCAGGAGCTCATCGACCGGCAGCGCACCACGCTCGGGTCCCACGAGCGCATCGGCGTCTTCCGCATCTTCGGACGCGACTCCGGGTTCACCGCCTGGCACACGGCCTACGTGACCGCCGGGCGCTGCCTCATCCCGGAGGCGCCGTTCGACCTCGACGCGCTCTGCTCGCTCCTCGTCGCCGACAAGCGCGGCAACCCCAGCCGCTACGCCTTCGTGATCGTGGCCGAGGGCGCGATCTGGAAAGGCGGGACGCTCCCGGAGGTGGGGGATCCCGACGCGTACGGGCACCGTAAGAAGGCGGACATCGGCGTGACCCTCGCGAGCGAGATCCAGGCGCGGACGGGAGAGGAAACGATCGTGAGCGAGCTCACGTACGACCTGCGCAGCGGCGACCCCGACGCCTTCGACCAGATGGTCGCGATCACGTTCGCCAACGTCGCGGTGGACCTCATGACCTCGGGCGTGTCGGGGCAGATGGTCGCGCTGCGTGAGGGTCACTACACGCACGTCCCGCTCGCGGATCCGGGTCGTGGTGCGCGACGGCTCGACGTCGCGCGCGTCTACAACGCCGAGCGGTTCCGCCCGCGCTACGCGGACCGGCTCGGCTACTCCGTCTGGATGGATCCACCCGCTAGGATCGATCGGCCGTGACCGAGCAGCGCATCCCGAAGGCGCGCCCCGATCTTCAGGGACTGCCCGCGCGGCCCGCGGGCGGCGCGCGCACGATGGGGAACACGGCGCGGCTCAACGCGAACGAGTGGGCCGAGCCGACCTCGGCGGGCGGCTACTTCACGGCCGCGGAGCTCGAGAAGCTGCTGCTGAATCGCTATCCCGGCCCGGCCATCGAGATCCGGCAGATCCTCGCGAGGCAGTACGGCGTGGAGCCCGATCAGCTCCTCTTCGGCAACGGGAGCGCCGACACGATCCTTCAGCTCTTCCTGGTCTTCGGCGGCCGTGGCCGTCGCACGCTGCTGTTCCGCCCGACGTTCGACCTCCACGCGCGCTTCACTGTCTTCGCGGGCGGCACCGTCGCGGACGAGGTGATCGGCCTGCCTTACGAACTCACGCGGGAGCGAGCGCTCGCGGCCATGGAGCGCGAGCGGCCCGAGATCGTGGTCTTCACGACGCCGAACAACCCGACAGGCACGGTCATCGCCGACGACGTCATGCTGGCGGTCGCCGAGCGCTTCCCCGAGACCCTCGTGCTCGTCGACGAGGCCTACAGCGACATCTCCGGGCGCACGCTGCTGCCGGCGCTCGCGGATCATCCCAACATCGTCATCAGCAAGACGTTCTCAAAGGTCCACGCCGCCGCCGGACTGCGGTTCGGCATCCTGATCATGCACCCCGACCTCAAGAAGATCGTGGACGCCGTCCTCATCCCGTTCAGCGTGGGCGTCGTCACGTTCGCGCTCGCGACGAAGATCGCGCGTGACGAGGCGGGAGTGAAGCGGCGGATCGCGACGATCCGCTCGGAGCGCGAGCGCGTCTTCGCTGCGATGAAGAAGGTCGAGGGGATCGAGCCGTTCCCGTCGGAAGCCAACTTCATCCTCTTCCGCATCGAGGGCGCGACCGCGCCCGCGCAGGCACGTTTCCTCGATCATGGCATCGCGCTCCGCGACATGAACGCGTGGATCGGGGCCGAAGGCTGCCTGCGCGTGTCCATCGGCACGCGCGAGGAGAACGACCGCTTCATCGCCGCGCTCTCGCAGGTCTTCGCCCGCGCCCACGCCTGATCCGGCGGGGCCGACCCTCCTCATCGACGGGTCGAGCCTCGCGTACCGCGCGTACCACGCGATCCCCGTCATCAAGGCGAAGGACGGCACCGAGGTCAACGCCATCCACGGCTTCCTCGGCTTCATCGAGCGGCTTCTCGGGAGCCGGCACCCCTCCCGCCTGTGGGTCGCGCTGGATGCCGACTGGCGGCCGGCCTATCGCGTCGCCGCGCTCCCGAGCTACAAGACACACCGCGTCGCCGGCGAGGGCGACGCTCCCGACCCCGTCGAGCCGCAGATCGCGCTGATCATCGAGGTGCTCGATGCGTTCGGGGTCTCCACCGCCGCGTCGGAGGGCCACGAGGCGGAGGACGCCATCTCGTCCATCGCCGTGCGCACGGACGGGCCGGTCGAGGTCGTGACCGGCGACCGCGACCTCTTCCAGCTCGTGCGTCATCCGCACGTGCGCGTCCTCTACACGCTGCGCGGCGTGAGCGAGCTCGCCACGGTCGACCAGGCGTGGATCCACGAGAAGTACGGGATCCCCGGCGATCGCTACATGGACTACGCGATCCTGCGCGGCGACCCCTCCGATGGGCTGCCCGGCGTCAGCGGCATCGGCGAGAAGACCGCGTCCGAGCTGCTGCGCAGGTACGGATCGCTCGACGACATCCTTGCCGCGAAGGACCTGTCGCCGACCGTCCGCGCGAAGCTGACCCGCGGCGCGGACTACCTGGTCGGCGCGCGCACGGTGGTCGCGCTCGCCGAGGACTGCGAGGTCGTGGGGGGTGACGGTCGGATCCCCGCCGCACCGGCGTATCCGGATCGACTGCGCGATCTTGCCGCGCGCCTCGCGATCACGGGTCCGGTCGAGCGGCTCAGCGCGGCACTGCGGCTAGCATCGCCGGCAGCGTGATCGTCTACCCCGCGATCGACATCCTCGACGGTCGTTGCGTCCGCATGACCGCGGGCGACTTCGCGACCGCCGAGGACGTCGCGGCGGATCCGATGGCCGCCGCCAAGCGCCTCGTGGCGGAGGGCGCCGAGTGGCTGCACATCGTCGACCTCAACGGCGCGCGCACCGGCCGCCCCGAGAACCTGCCGCAGATCCGCGCCATCGCGAACCGCTTCACCGTGCGCATCCAGGCGGGCGGGGGGATCCGCGACTTCGACACGGCCGAAGCGTTCGCGGAGGCGGGCGTCTCGCGGATCGTCGTGGGGACCGCCGCGGTCAAGGACCACGAGCTCATCGGCCGCCTCGTCGACCGCCACGCCGACGGCATGGCCGTCTCGGTGGACTCGCGCAACGGCTTCGTCACCGCCTCGGGCTGGACCGAGACCACCGACGTTCGCGTCGCTCAGCTGGTCCAAACGCTCGCCGTCATGGGCGTTCCCACGATCATCTTCACGAACGTCTCCATCGACGGGACGCTGCAGGGCGTGGACCTCAAGTCGCTCGAGGAAGCGGCACGCGCTTTCGGCGGCGAGGTCATCTACTCCGGTGGCATCGGATCGCTCGACGACATCCGCCACGTCGCCCGCCTTCGGCACCGTGGCCTCCGCGGGGTGATCGTCGGTCGGGCGCTCTACATGGGCCGCTTCACGCTCGAGGAAGCGATGGAAGCGGCTCGTGCGCCCTCCGTCGCTGCGCGCGGATGAGGTGAGCGAGCCCGCCATCACCGTCGATGGCCTGGTCAAGCGCTACAGCGGGTCGGACAAGAACGCCGTCGACGGCATCTCCTTCACGGTCGAGAGCGGGTCGTTCTTCACTCTGCTCGGCCCCAACGGGGCGGGGAAGACGACGACCATCTCGATCCTCACGACGACGCTCGCCCCGACCGGTGGTGTCGCGTGCGTCGCCGGGTTCGACGTGCGCCGCGACGCCAGCGCGGTCCGGCAGCGCGTCGGCATCATCTTCCAGAATCACAGCCTCGATCAGAACCTCACCGCGGAAGAGAACATCCGCCTGCACGCCGTCATGTACGGGATCGTGCCCTGGCGGCCGCTCTACCGGCTGATGCCGGAGGAGTACCGCGCACGCGTGGACGAGCTCGCGGGCCTGCTGGGGATCGGCGACGAGATCTTCAAGCCGGTCCGCACCTACTCCGGCGGGATGAAGCGCAAGCTCGAGATCGTCCGTAGCCTCATGCACCGGCCGCAGATCCTGTTCCTCGACGAGCCGTCCGCGGGCCTCGACGCGGCGAGCCGGCGCGCGCTGTGGGCGTACCTCAAGGACGTGCGCGAGAAGAGCGGCACGACGGTCTTCCTCACGACGCATTACCTGGAAGAGGCGGAGGACTGCGACCGCGTCTGCATCATCGCCAAGGGCAAGATCGTCGCGCTCGGATCGCCGGCCGAGGTGAAGTCGACGGTCGCCGCGGCCCACACGCCGAGCCTCGAGGACGCCTACCTCGCGATCGTGGAGCGGTCCTGATGGGTCGCGAGCTGAACGCGGCGCTCATGCTGGCGCAGCGGGACGTCACCAAGCTGTTGCGCGATCGCGCGCGCCTCGTCGCCGAGCTCGTGTTCCCCGTGATCTTCATCGGGATCCTCGGCGGGAGCCTTCAGGCGAACCTCGGCGCGGCCGCGGGCTACGACTTCGTCGCCTTCACGTTCACGGGCGTGCTGGCCATGACGCTGTTCCAGACGACCGCGCAGGGGATCATCTCCCTCATCGAAGACCGCGAGAACGACTTCGCGCAGGAGATCTTCGTGAGCCCCATCTCGCGCTACACCATCGTGGGCGGCAAGATCCTCGGCGAGACGCTCGTGGCCACCCCGGTCGCCGTCGGGATCGTCGCGTTCGCCGTCGTGCTCGGCGTCCCGCTCACCGTGGAGCGCATCGCGGCGATCGCGGTCGCCGGTCTGGTCGCAGCATTCTTCGGCGGCTCGTTCGGCTTGCTGGTCCTCTCGAACCTTCCGAACCGCCGCGCGGCCCAGAACATCTTCCCCTTCGTGATGCTCCCGCAGTACTTCCTCGCGGGGATCTTCAATCCCATTGCCATCCTGCCCTGGTACCTCGACATCGCGTCGCACATCTCGCCCATGCGCTACGCCGTCGACCTGATGCGCGGTCTCTTCTACCGCGGCTCCGCGGAATACGACAAGGTCGTCCTGCAGCCGCCAACGACCGTGTTCGCCATCATCGCCGCGGCCTTCGTCGGGTTCATGGTGGTCGGGACGGCGCTCTTCGTCCGTAAAGACCGGGAGCGCTAGCCGGCGAGCAGCGCTTCCGCGCTCGCGATGCGCGCGAGGGCGCGCTCGCGACCCAGGAGCTCGAGCGACTCGTAGAGCGGCGGACCGACCCTCGTCCCGGTCACGGCGACGCGCACACCCATGTTCACCTCGCCTTGCTTCCACCCCAGGTCCGCGGCCAGGCGCTTCAGCGCGGCCTCGGCGTTGGCGTGGTCGAAGGGCGTCGCCGACGACAGCGCTTCACGCGCGCGGCCCAGTGCCGAGCGCGCCTCGGCCGCGCTCTTTCCTTTCGGTAGGAGCTGCGCGGGGTCGGGCGTGACCCGATCGCTGAAGAGGAAAGCGATCTGGTCGCGCGCTTCGACGAGCGTGACGATGCGCTCCTTGATCAGGGGGATCGTCCGCCGGACGGTGGCGCGATCCCACTCGGCGGGCAGGAAGGGCTCGAGGCGCCGCAGCAGCTCGTCATCGGAGAGGCGGCGGATCCAGACGCCGTTGAACCAGTCGAGCCGCTGCGGGTCCCAGCGGCCGCCGCCCTTCTGCACCTGCTCGATGCGCCACACCCGGATGAGGTCCTCCGCGGTGAAGACCTCTTCCTCGGTCCCCGGCGCCCAGCCGATCAGCGACAGGTAGTTCACCAGCGCTTCGGGCAGGTAGCCGAGCTCGCGGAACTCGGTGACGCGCGTCGCGCCCTCGCGCTTGCTGAGCTTCTTCCCGCCCTGGAGCCCGAGCACGCTCGGAAGGTGGCCGTGCTGCGGGACGTCCCACCGGAACGCGCGATAGACGAGAAGGTGCTTCGGCGTCGACGGCAGCCATTCGTCTCCGCGCAGGACGTGCGTGATCCCCATGAGGTGGTCGTCGACGACCACGGCGAGCTGGTAGGTGGGGAAGCCGTCGGACTTGAGGAGGATCTGATCGTCGACCGTCGCGAGAGGCCACTCGACGTGGCCGTGCACGAGGTCTTCGATGGCCACGCTGCCTTCATCGGGGACCTTGAGCCGCACGACGTGCGACTCCTTCTGCGCGCGCGCGGCCGCCTCGGCTGGGTCGATGCGCCGGCAGAAGCGGTCGTATTTCGTGATCTCCCCGCGCGCCTGCTGCGCCGCACGGACCTGCTCGAGCCGCACCTTGGAGCAGAAGCAGTAGTACGCGGCGCCCATTCCCACGAGCCGCTCGGCGTGCTCCGTGTACGTGGCGAGGCGCTGCGACTGCACGTACGGCGCATGAGGACCGCCTTCGCGCGGACCCTCGTCCCACGCGATGCCGATCCAGCGCAGCCCCTCGTAGATGCTCGGCAGCGCCTTCGGGTCGTAGCGCTCCTGGTCGGTGTCCTCGATGCGGAGGATCAGCGTGCCGGAGTAGTGGCGCGCGAAGAACCAGTTGTAGAGCGTCGTCCGGACGCTCCCGATGTGCAGCTCACCGGTCGGAGAGGGAGCGAAACGGACGCGAACGGTCATCGCGCCGAGCATATCCATTAGCCTTTGATGCGATGAGCACCACGGGTACGCGACGCGATCGGCGCGAGCGCGAGCGCGAACGCCGCGGTCGCGATCACCGGTCGCACACCGGGACTCGCGGCCGCTCGACGCGGATCGGCGGGCAGTGGATCGCGCTCGGTGTCGTGGTCGTCGCGCTCGCACTGTTCTTCGGCCTGCAGGCGCTGGGGGTCATCAAAACCGGTCCGCCGCCCGTCGCCGACCTGAACGCGCCGAAGTTCTCACCGGCCCAGACGGTCGGCGTGCAGTCGCCGGACGAGGGGAACACGCACGTAACCGCGGGTCAGACCGTCACCTACAAGACGAACCCGCCGACATCCGGGTCGCACTGGGGTCAACCCGCGGGGCCGGTGCCCTGGGGCACCAAGGACACGCAGCTCCAGAGAGAAGCCGTCCTCCACAACATGGAGCACGGCGGGATCATCGTCTGGTACAAGGCGCTGGGCGCCGACGAGAAGACCAAGTTGACGGACCTCGTGTCGCAGCTCCGATCGAACGGCTATCCCAAGATCGTGCTCATGCCCTACAACGACATGAGTGACGCGAAGATCGCGCTGACATCGTGGACGTGGTCGCTGAAGCTGCAGGCGTACGACGACGCCCAGATCGTGCAGTTCGTCCGGGCGCACCACGCCGGACCGGATGCGCCGGAGCCCGGGGCGCCCTGATCAACGCGCTCGGCCTGCGGGCCTCGCGCGTTGATCAGTCACCCCAATAGCGCTCTTCTTTCCAGGGGTCGCCGCGGTTGTTGTACCCATTCCTTTCCCAGAAGCCGGGCTTGTCGGTCGTGCTGAACTCGATCCCGCGGAGCCACTTCGCGCTCTTCCACGCATACAGCTGCGGGATCACGAGCCGCGCGGGGAAGCCGTGCTCGGGCGTGAGCGGCGCGCCGTTCGCCCGCAGCGCGATGAGGCAGTCGTCGGCCTGCGTCGCTTCGATGGGCACGTTCGCGGTGAACCCGTACTCGCAGTGCGAGATCACGAACTTCGCGTCGGAGAGCGGCTTCGCCATCTCGACGATCTTGCGGAACGGGATGCCTTCCCACTTCTGGTCGAGCTTCGACCAGGTGGTCACGCAGTGCATGTCCGCGGTGACCTGCGTCTGGTCGAGCTTCTGGAACTCCTCCCAGGACCAGCGCAGCTCGTTCTCGACGCGCCCCCACACGCGGAAGTCCCACTTCTTGGGGTCGAAGGGCGGCACAGGGCCGTAGTGGAGGACGGGCCACTTCTCCGTGAGGTACTGGCCGGGCGGCACGCGCCTCTGGATCTCCGCAGGCAGGTCGGCCTTCTTGGTGAAGAGCTTCATTCGAGCCCTGCCGCGCGGCGCAGCATCTTGAAGGTGTAGATGCCCGTCTCGTGGCCGTCGCCCCACACCGGGGTCAGGCCGTAGCGGCCGACCGGGTGGACCTCCGTGAGGGTCGTCTGCTTCTCGCTGAAGGTCGTCGCCTCGTTCACGTTGCCGCGGTACCCGCCTTCCCCCGAGCAGTACGCGCAGGGGCAGGCGCGCCGCATCTGCTCCCAGTCGTACTCGGCGACCTGTCCGTCATCCCACGAGACCTCGAACACGCGGCGTTCCGGGACGATCCGCCAGTCCGCTGGGCGGTGGAAGACATCGGTCACCACTCGAAGAAGCGTAGGCGGTCGACGGGCCAGAACCGCAGGATCAACTTTCCGATGATCGAGCTATTTGCCCACGCGCCGTAAGAACGTGAGTCCTGCGATCCGAGCCGGTTGTCACCGAGGGCGAAGAAATAGCCTTGTGGGACGGTGTAGGGGTAGACCACCTGTGGCGACTGAGGTCCCGTGACGCCGTGCGCCTCGGGGAAAACGGCCAGGGCGCCGTTCACGTACAGCTGGCCGTCACGCAGGTCTACAACGTCACCGCCGACGGCCACGATCCGTTTCACAAAGGGGATGGGGGCATCGGCGGCGGGGTTGAACACCACGATGTCTCCCGGGCGCGGTCGATCGAAGCGGTAATCGACCTTGCTCACGAGGACGCGGTCCGACTGGAAGAGGGTCGGATCCATGCTGCGCTGGCGGACCTCCGTGACCTGGACGACGAAGAAGTTCAGGAACACCGAGATGATCACCGCGAGCGCGAGCGCCTGCACGATCTCGAAGATCGCGCGCCACGAGATCGGGTCCGCTGCCTCGGGTGCCGGCGCGGAGGCGTCGTCCACGCCTCGGGGCTCGTTCAGCGCTGCCACCGAATGAGTGTGACACTGGCACACTGGCCGCGATGCCGCGAGCGAAGGCCGCCCCGAAGACGGCACGCAAGACCACGCGCAAGACGACGAAGCGCCGCGGACCCGCCGAGGCGCGCGGACCGGAGCCGGGCGACACCGCGATCGACCCGACCGACAAGGAGCTCGCTCCCCTTGTGACGCAGGTCCAGAAGAGCGGCGGCGCCGTGCTGGCCGCTTTCAAGGATCCCTACGCCGGGTCATCGGTCGTGCTCGCCAGCCTTCCGCTGCGCTCGGTCGAGCCGACGCCATTCCAGCGCGACCTCTCGCGCACGCACGCGCTGCGGCTGGCCGACGCCATCGGCGCGGCGGGCGCCTTCCTCGATCCGGTGATCGCCGTGCCGGGAGAGGAGCGCTTCTGGTCGCCGAACGGCCGGCACCGGCTGGCGGCCGCGAAGCAGCTCGGCCTGCGATCCGTCACCGCGCTGGTCGTCAAGGACGAGGCGCTCGCCTACCGGATCCTCGCGCTCAACACCGAGAAGGCGCACAACCTCCGCGACAAGAGCCTCGAGGTGATCCGCATGGCTCGCGCGCTGGCGAAGGAGAGCCCGCGCTCGGCAGAGAAGGATCACGCCACGAGCTTCGAGCAGCCGCACTTCCTGACGCTCGGCGTCGCGTATGACAAGCGCGGCCGCTTCTCGGGCTCCTCGTACACGTCGATGCTCCGCCGGGTCGACCGCTTCCTCGACTTCACCCTGCCCAAGGCGCTTCGCCAGCGCGAACAGTGGGCGGAGCGGCTCATGGACATCGACGACCGCGTGGCCAAGCACGTGGCGGATCTGCAGGAGATCGGGTTCAAGAGCCCGTACCTGCGTCAGCTCGTCGTCGCGCGGTGCGACCCGGTCCGCTGGATCCAGCTGAAGCGCGGCGACACCAAGCCGCCGATGACGATGGCCGAGGCGCTCACGCGCATGGCCGCGAAAGTGCGGGCCTTCGATCCCGGATCCGTCAAGCGCCAGGACCTCGCGCTTGTCGCCGCGGTCGCTCCCTCGGAGGACTGAGGACCGAGCGGCCGACCCATCAGCGATAGCGATCGCGGCCGCGGAACGTTTAGACCGTCGTGGTGCGCCTCGTGGGTCTCGCCGTTCTGCTGGCGCTGGTCGTGCTGCTGCTCTATGGCGCATCAATACCTGTTGACCTTCGGACCTTCGTCGCGACCGTGTTCTTCCTGCAGGTCGCGCTGGCGACGGCGCTCGTGTCGGCAGATCTCGTCCGCAGGACCCGACGCGATGCGGAGCGTCGCGCCCTGCTTCGGTTCGCTTCGTTGATCCTTGCGACGCAGGAAGAGCGGGATCGGGCGGTCACCGGGCGTGACGAGCTCGCGCGCACCGTCGCTGAGCTGCGCGCGCTGACGACACACCTTCGGGATGAGCTCCGGTCGCGCGACGACGCCGTCGCCTCCGCCGTGCACGAGCTGCGCACGCCACTCACGACGGTCCACGCCTACGGGCAGCTCATGTCGCGGAACCTCGAGGCGGTACAGCGCCAGGTCGGCCAGCTCGAGCGGCTCATCAGCGATCTTCTCCAGATGCCCGCGAAAGCGGGCGCCGAGCAGGTCGATCTCTTGCGCGAGATCGAGGAAGCGGCTCACCGCCTCGAGCTGCTCACCGAGGCGCGGGTCGACCTCCGCGTCGAGGACGAGGGCCCGCATGTCGTCAGCGGCGATGCAGGACGCCTCGCGCAGGTGCTCGACAACGTCCTCCGCAACGCGATCAAGTTCTCGCCGCCCGGCGCCCCGGTCCGGCTCACGCTGCGGCGCGATGGCACAGACGTGCTCGTCGCGATCAGCGACGAGGGTCAGGGCATCTCCAGCGACGAGCTCTCACGGATCTTCGAGCGCTACTACCGCGGCTCCGGCCAGCCGCGCGAGGTCGCCGGCGAAGGCATCGGACTCGCGGTGTGCAGCGAGATCGTGAACGCGCATGGCGGGCGCATCTGGGCCATGAGCCCGGGACCCGGCAAGGGCAGCACCTTCTTCGTGGCGCTTCCGGCCGTCGCCCCGCCGCCCGCGGACGCCGCTACCGACGCGCCCGCGCGCGCTGAGACCAGCAGGGCCGAGGTGTCCTCCCGCTAGGCTCGATCCATGGCGCGCGGCTATGGCGTGATGTTCTGGGGCGGGCGCGGCGAGCCTCCGAAGCAGTACGGCGGCTGGCGCAACCTCCCACGCCTGATGCGCACGGCGTTCGCGATGGTGTGGGAGGCCGACCGCCGGCGGGCCACCGAGGCCTACGTCCTCCAGGTCGTGCTGGGCATAGCGACGGGCATCCAGCTGCTCATCACCCGCAACATCATCGCGGCGGTCCTCGACCCGCGCGTCGCGCGCGACCCGAGCCCGCTCATCACGCAGCTCGCGATCATGGTCGTGATCGAGACGACGTCGCAGTTCGTCACGCTCTACCAGCAGCAACAGCAGCAGGTCCTGATGGAGCAGATCCAGCGGCGCGCCGGGCTCCGCGTCGTCGACGTCGCATCGCAGGTCGACATGGCCCAGTTCGACACGCCCGAGTTCCAGGACCGCCTCCAGCGCGCGCAGCAGGCGATGGGCCGTCTCTTCCAGGTGACCTTCAGCGTCATCGGGCTGGTCCGTAACCTCGCCACGATCATCGGCGTCGCGGTCGCGCTCTTCATCCTCCAGCCGCTCCTGCTCGCGGTCATGATCGTCGGCTTCGTCCCGACGTGGCTCACGTCGATGGCCATCAGCCGCCGCGTGCACCAATTCACGTGGGAGATGACGCCGAACGACCGCAAGCGCGGCTACGTCATGAGCCTCTTCACCGCGCGCGAGCACGCCAAGGAGGTGCGCGTCTTCGGACTGACCAAGTACCTGCGCGGGCTCTACGAGACGCTGTCCGACGAGCGCCTCGCGCGCCTGCTGCAGCACCTCCGCGATCGCGCGCGGCTCTCGTTCGTCGGCAGCCTCGGGTCGTCGCTGCTCCAGGCGCTCGGCTACGGGCTGCTCGCGTACTTCACGCTCACCGGCGCGCTCGGATTGCCGGAGGCCGGCGCGGCAGCGGCCGCGGCGGGCCAGCTGCGCGGTGGGCTCGGCGGTCTGGTCGGGTCGGCGTCGCAGCTGTACGAGTCGAGCCTCTTCCTCTTCGACGCCGAGATCTTCCTCGCGATGCTCGCGACGCTGCGGCGTGCCCGCGGCACGGGTCGCGGGCCGGAGCGCTTCGGGGGTGTTGAGGTCCGGCACGTCGACTTCGCCTACCCCTCCGAGATGCCGACCGCACCCGAGGGATACGCCGTGGACGCGACGATGCCCGCGCCTCCGCCGAGGGCGCGCCGGATGCGCGGTCCGGGCGACCACCCGCTGTCCGAGGCGCTCTCGACGCACCGCGGCCCGCGCGCCGCGCTACGCGATGTCTCGATGGAGATCCACGCTGGCGAAGTGGTCGCGCTGGTGGGGGAGAACGGCTCGGGGAAGACGACGCTGGCCAAGATGCTCTCCGGCCTCTATCAGCCGGACCGTGGCCAGATCCTGTGGGACGGCATCGACACGAAGACCCTGGACCCGGACTGGCTCCACGACCGCGTCGCCGTCCTCTTCCAGGACTTCGCGCGCTTCATGCTCACCGCGAAGGAGAACATCGGCCTCGGCCGCGTGTCGCACATCGAGGACGTTGAGGCCATCGTGAAGGCCGCCGAGCACTCGGGGGCGGATCCCTTCATCCGCGAGTGGGAGACCGGCTACGACACCGTCCTCGGGCCGGTCTTCATCGGGGGCAAGGACATCTCGATCGGGCAGTGGCAGCGCATCGCGCTCGCCCGCGCGTTCTTCCGCGACGCGCCGCTCGTCATCCTGGACGAGCCGACGGCCGCCCTGGACGCCCGCGCCGAGCACGACCTCTTCGACCGGATGCGCCAGCTCTTCGAGGGCCGGGCGGTCCTCCTCATCTCGCACCGGTTCTCGAGCGTGCGCTCCGCCGACCGGATCTACGTCCTGCACGAGGGCGAGATCGTCGAGAGCGGCACGCACGCCGAGCTCATGGCGCTCGGCGGCCGTTACGCGGAGCTGTTCTCAATGCAGGCGAAGGCGTACTTCCCGGAGGAATACGCGGTGGCACGGCCTATGCGGAACGCCGTGTCGTGAACGCGGTCGTGCCGCTGCGGGTCCTCGCCGTCGAGGACGATGCCGAGACCGCCGAGACGTTCCGCGCGGTCCTGGCGGACCAGGGCTACGACATCCGCGTCGCGCGTGACGGGCGCAAGGCTCTCGCCGAGCTCGCCGGCTGGCGACCCGACGTTATGATCCTCGACCTGCTGCTGCCGTCGCTCAGCGGTCACGCCCTGTTGCGCTACCTGCGCGGCCTCCCGGAGTACCGGCGCATGCCCATCCTCATCGTGTCGGGCGCTCTCCCCACGCTCCTGGATCTCGACGGCGCCAGCGTCGCGCTGCCGAAGCCCTTCGAGCTCGGTCAATTGGTCGCGATCCTGGACCAGCTCCGGGCGTCGCTGCTCACGCGGAACTAGGAGCGGCCTAGGCGGCGGCGCGCGCTCCAAGCCCCACGAGCTCCTGCCAGCGAGCGACCGCCGCGCTGACCTCGAGCCCGCCGGTGTCCTGCCACTCGTGGTCGCGACCGATGAGGTCGGGGCACAGTGCCCACCGCTCGCCGTTGCGGGTGAGCCCGAGGTCCGCTGTCCGCCGATGCGACGGCGCCGTGCAGACGTAGTGGATCAGGTCGTTGCGGTCGGCCACTCGATCTCCTCCGGCTCGATCTCGG
>JACPOT010000094.1 GCA_016191385.1 Chloroflexota bacterium
GGCCGGACACGTGGGCCTTCGTGATCTGCTCGGGCAGCCGGTCATCCTTCGCCGCGAAGCCCTCGCGCTCGTTGAAGAGACGTGCCATGGAGAGGGACCGCTCACCGATCTCGCTCAGCTCCTGCGTCGTCACGCCCCAGCCGGTGACGGCATTGACGATGTCGACCATCTTCGGCTCGTTGTAGCGCAGGAAGAAGCACATCCCGACCGTGTTGCGCGCGCTGCGCGGCGGCAGGTTCGAGAGCATGTGGTCCCCTCCGCTGGGGCTCGTCGCGTAGGAGATGCGGACGCTGCGGCCGTACTCGGTGCGCTGCCGCGGATCGTGCATGGCGATCTCGAGCCCCTTCACGGTGGTCAGGAGCTGCGCGCCCCCGAGCTGCCCGGCGGCGCGCTCTGACCCCTCCGCGAGCGTGTCGCCGAGCCCGCGCCGCTGGGCGATGGCCTCGACGCCGGCCAGCACGGCGCGCCCGTTGCCGAACTCGAGCGGCTCGCCGTCGACCTCCGCGTCGGGGAGGATCCCCTGACGGCGCAGGTCCATGGCCCACGCCAGGATGGCGCCCGCGGAGATGGTGTCGATCCCGAGCGCGTTGCAGCGCTCGTTCGCCTTCGCGATGAGCGCGAGATCCCCCACGCCGCAGTTCGACCCGAGGGCCGCGATCGACTCGAATTCGGGGCCGCCGTACTTCGGGTCGATCTGGTAGGGCTGCTCCATCTTCACGACCTTCTTGCAGCGGACGGAGCACGCCCAGCAGGCCTCCATCTTGATGCGATAGCCCTTGTCGATCAGCGCCTCGGCGCTGATGTCGGCGCCCTGTTCGAACACTCCGCCCTCGAAGTTGCGGACGGCCATGCCGCCGACCTTGGTGTAGCCGTCGAGGCCCATACCCGTACCGAAGTTGTGAAAGGCCCAGTGCTGCTCCTGCAGCGTGTCGGCGACCCAGCGGCCGACCTCCTTGACCTTGGCCGCGTCCGCGAGGGGGACGTTCTTCGAGGCCTTCACGACGATGGCCTTGAGCTTCTTGCTCCCCATGACCGCTCCGAGGCCAGCGCGTCCGGCGATGTCCTTGAAATCGTTGACGATGCCGGCGATGCGCACGAGGTTCTCGCCGGCGGGGCCGATCTCGCAGACGCGCGCCAGGCGCTCGCCGACCTCCGCCCTGAGCGCCTCCTCCGTGTCCATGATCTCCTTGCCCCACAGGTGCGCCGCGTCGCGGATCTCGACGATGTCGTCCTTGATCCACATGTAGACCGGCGTCGGCGACGCGCCGGTGATCACGATCCCGTCCCAGCCGGCCCGCTTCAGCTCCGCGCCCCAGAACCCGCCGACCTCGGACTCCCCGAGCGCGCCCGTGAGCGGGGAGCGTGCGCCCACGGAGTGGCGCGAGGCGCCCGAGAGCGGAGCGCCCGTGAGTACTCCAGGCGCGAAGACCAGCAGGTTGTCGGGAGACAGCGGATCGGTGCCCGGCGCGAGCTCGGTCAGGAGGTAGTGGGCGATCATCGCGCGGCCGCCGGGCCGCTTGCGGAACGTGGCTTCGTCCAGCTCCTCGGTCCAGGTACGCCGCTCCGTGAGGTCGACGCGCAGCACCTTGCCCCACGATCCGTACCGCTGCTCCGTCATCACCTCCATTGTTCCGTATCCTCGCGGCGATGGCCGAGTACGACCTCGTGTGCGATGCGTGCCACGAGCCCCTTGCGACGGAGGACGCGGTCATCTCGTGGACCGCGCGCGACGGGGCCGAGAGCGGCTTCGCGCTCACGCACGCGGCGCACGCTCCCGCCGGCGCGACCGAGAAACTCGCGGTGCGCGGCGTCGTGTCACCGAACGGTTACCTGCGCTTCGTGAACGAGAGGGTCGGAAGCCGCATCGCCGATACAGAGCCGCTGCGCGCGATCCTCTCGGCCCTCGCGCCCTTCGTCATGCGGCCGGACAACCCGACCGAGATGGATTCGATGCGCGCCGCGTCCTTCGGCGCCCGGCTCGGCGTGAAGCCCGGAACGCAGCCATCAGCGCTCGCGGGCGGCGCTCAGGAGAAGCAGGAAGGCGGGAAGTAACTTCTCACGAGCGGCCTTTGCTGAGGCCGAGCAGCTCCATGCGTCGCTGCAGCAGCTGCTGCTGCAAATGACCGATCCGGGAGATGAGCCCCGAGTACTGACCCCACGCGCGCGTCCACTCCTCGTCACTGGCACCGCTATCGGTGACGCGCGGCTCCATGTCTCGGATCTCGCGCAGCGTGACGCTCAGCTCCTCGAGCAGCGCGCGGAAGCGCGCGTCAGGGACGAACTTGTTGCTCACCTGCGCCAGCGGTCGCGATCGACGTTGCGCCCGCGCCAGTAGCCGCCGCCGGCCGGACCCGACCACATCAGGTCGCGCGTCGCGACGTACGCGGCGGCGGCGAGGACGGCGGGGAAGAGCGGGCCGAGCCCGAGCGCGCCCATCTGCCACTCGATCGCTTCGCCGAGGGCCCAGGCCATGCAGAGGATCACGAGACGGAGGAGGGCGCTCTGCTCGCGCGTCACGCGGGTCGCCCATTGCGGACGAACGACGCTTCGAGCGCCCACCGGCCGCACTGTTCGAGCTGGTCCTTGGTCACGAAGCCCGAGCGTACGGCAGCGCGCAGCTCGTCACGGAGGGTCGTCCCGATCAGCTCGGGTCCGTCGGTGTTGAGGCTGAAGCGCACCTTGTGCTTCCGGAACACGCCCATGAGCTCGCGGAGCTCGTCGGGGCCGCTCACTACGTTCGAGTGGAGGTTCGAGCTCGGGCAGAGCTCGAGGAGCGTGCCACGCTCCGCGAGGCGCTTGCAGAGCGCGGCGTCCTCGGCGGCATGCACGCCGTGACCGATGCGATCCGGCTCGAGGTAGCGCAGGACCTCCTCCACGGACTCGGGACCTTCGTCCTCGCCCGCGTGCACGGTCGTCCCCAGGCCCGCGCGCTTTGCCTTCTTGTAGATGGGCGCGTAGTCGCGATAGCGGAACGAGGGCTCCTTCCCGCCGGCGATGTCGATCCCGACGACGCCGCGGTGGCGGTAGGCGATGGCCTTCTCGGCGATGATCTCGTTGAGCGCGAACGGGAACGTGCGGTCCATGCAGAAGATGAGGCCAGCCTTGACCGGGTACTCGAGGTGCGCGCGGTCAAGGCCACGGACCGAGGCCATGATGATGTGGTCGAGGTCGCGCTCGCCGCCGCGGTTGCGCTTCATCGGGTTGTACCGGAGCTCGAGCGTTGTGATGTTGGCCCTGCGGTAGGCACCGCTCACGACCGAGTAGACGGACTCCTCCACGGCGATGGGGCTCGACTGGATGAGCTCCGTCCACTCGTAGAGCGCGAGGAGCTCCTCGAACGTCTTCTTCTTCCCGCGCGGGACGGTGATGAGCTCGACGAACTCCCAGTAGTCCTTCGTCGGGAGGCGGATCCCCTGCTCGTGCGCGATGCGCCACAGGTCCGACGGGTCCACGGCACCGCCAAGGTGGACGTGGAGCTCGGTGAGCTCGTCGCCGAGCGGGTGGGGCGTGTGCTTAGCTGCCCTGCTCTCGCGTGGGTGGTCGGCGCACGCGCCGGCGGCGGCGCGGTGCCGGGCGGCCTTCGGGGTGCTCGCGCCAGACGATGTGGCCGTCGTCGTCGGGCGACCCGACCTGCATCAGGCGGTCCCACACTTCGGCGCGCCGGAGCTCCTGCTCGGCCGTCTCGCGCGAGACCTCGCGCTCGAGCATGACGTCGCAGTCGTACGGGGATCCAGTGATCTTCCACCCGTTCTCGCCGAGGAGATCGATGAGCCGCGCGATCTCGTTGAGGCGGGTCGGTGTCTCGGCCACGAACTGGCGGAGCCAGCCGGAGTACGTGCGCTTGCCGCGGTCCGAGCGATCCAGCTCATCACGGAGGGTGCCGAACGCGTGCATGAGGATGAAGCTCGTCATGCGAGCCTCGATGTTAGCCGCGCTCTTCGACGAACCGGTAGCCGCCGTCCGAGTCCTTGGCGATCACGACGAGCGCCCCGCTCTTGAAGCCGGGCTGGCCCTTCAGCGCGGGGCACGTGAGGTGGTAGTGCTCGTGCTCGGGAGGCACGCAGGCGCAGCGCTCGGCCTTGATCTCCGCGTCGAAGCGCCGCGCCCCGATGCGCAGGGCGACCCGGTCGCCGGGATCGGGGAACAGCTTCCACGCGTCCTTCGTGATCAGGATCCGGCTCTTGCGGACGTCCTCGGAGCTCAGGCGATGGCGATAGGTGGACCTCGAAACACTCATCGGTGTGTCCATTTTCGCACGTCTTGGCGGTTCCCGCACCAAGCGCCCGCATGGGCCTTTCTGCCTAGGCCTGGCTTGATAGAACGGCCGCGGGATCGTCCAGGAAACGCATCAGGTGTACGACCGGGACGTCGGCGCCGGCCGCTTCCAGCCCGGCCCGGATCTGCAGGATGCACCCCGGGTTGGCCGATACGACGACGTCGGGACGCGCCGCCAGGATGGCGCCGGCCTTCTGGCGCTGGAGCTCGGTCGCGACCTCGGGGTGGGTCAGGTTGTACGTGCCGGCGCTCCCGCAGCAGCGTTCGGGGTCCGCGATGGGGATCAGCTCGACGCCACTCAGCATGCGCAGCAGATCGCGCGGCGGCTTGCGGATGCCCTGCCCGTGCGCGAGATGGCACGCATCCTGATAGACGACGCGAACGCCTCGCGGGAGCGGCGCGCCGACCGCGGTCACCACTTCGCTCGCGTCGCGGACGCGACGCGAGAGGTCGGCGGCCGCCTCCGCGACCGCGGGATCGTCCGCCAGGAGCCAGCCGTAGCTGCGCGTGTGCGCTCCGCATCCCGCCGCGGTGGACACGACGGTCCCCATTCCCGCGAAGGCACGGACGTTCGCGCGCGCGAGCTCGCGGGCGCGCTCGCCCAGGCCCGAGTGGGCGTGGAGCGCACCGCAGCACTCCTGATCGGCGGGCGATCCGACCGTGAAGCCGGACCGCTCGAGCGCGCGCACCGTTGCGCGCTGCGTGTCCCCGAACGCCGCGCGCATCACGCACCCGGCAAGGAGCTGCGCGCCGGCCTCCGGGCGCGGGATGGGCACGAACGGAGCGCCCTCGGGTGCGGGGAGCAGCGACTCCATCCGGGCGAGGCGCCGCGGCAGGACGCGCTGCGCGACGCGACCGATGCCCGTCCGCTCATAGAGGCTGGCGACGCGCGCGATGAAGGCGAGCAGCGTCGGACGCGTGACGAGGTCGACGAGGCGAGCGCGAAGCGCTTCCCGAAGGCCGGCTGGGCGTGACCTCAGCGCGATCTCCTCGCGGGCGCCTTCCATGATCCGGCCGAAGGGCACGAGCGAGGGGCAGGCGGTCTCGCACGCGCGGCAGACGAGGCAGGCCTCGAGGTGCTCCACGGTCGACGCCTGCGGCCGTGCGCTCGTCGCGACCATCTCGCGGATGAGCTGGATGCGACCGCGCGGCGAGTCCGCCTCGTCGTCCATGACGCGATACGTCGGGCAGTCGTTGAGGCACAGCCCGCACGACACGCAGGTCGCGAGGTCATCGGGACGCACGTGCGGGGAAGCGCTGGCGATGTACCTAGGATAGATGCGCACATGACGCTCACCGCGGGTCTCGCCTCGCGCCTGCGCGAGATCCTGCCCGCGGATCGCGTCATCGACGACCCCACGACGCTGATCCCGTACGCGTACGACGCGTCGTTCTGGTCGCTGCGCTCGCGCCGCATGCCCGACGTCGTCGTCCTCCCGGAGACGACGGCCGAGGTGAGCGGGGTCGTCCGCGCGGCGGCGACCTCCGGCACACCGGTCGTGGCGCGCGGCGGTGGGACGGGCCAGACGGGCGGCGCTGTCCCCGCACGCGGCGGCATCGTCATCTCGTTCGCGCGCATGCGCCGGGTGCTCGAGATCGACCGCACCAACCTGCAATGCCTCACCGAGCCGGGGATCGTGTACGTGGACCTCAACGCCGCGCTGGCGCCGCACGGCCTCTTCTTCCCGCCCGATCCGGGCAGCGGGCGCGCCTGCAGCGTCGGCGGAATGGTGGCCAACAACGCCAGCGGCCCCCACGCGGTGCGCTGGGGAACGACGTCCGCCTACGTCCTCGGCGCGGAGGTCGTGCTCGCGGATGGGTCCGTGATCGTCACCGGCGGTCAGCGCTCCAAGGCGCTCAAGTCATCGAGCGGGATCGACCTCACCAAGCTGTTCGTGGGCTCCGAGGGGACGCTCGGGATCATCACCCGCCTACGCCTGCGCGTGCAGCCGCGGCCAGCGGCGCGGGCGGTGATCCTCGCCGCCTACGACGACCTTGCAGGCACGGTCGCGACCATGGACGACCTGTTCGCGGCGGGGATCCTGCCCGCGACGGCGGAGCTCCTCGACCAGAGCGCGGTGAAGGCGCTCATGGCCTGGAAGCCCGACCTCGCCCTGCCCGACGGCGAGGCCGTCCTCTTCATCGAGATCGAGGGCGGGAAGGGTGAGATCGCCGCGAGCGCGCGCGAGGCCGAGAAGATCGTGCAGCGGCGCGCGCGCCTGACCCGACTGGCCGAGGACGAGGCCGCCATTCAGCGCCTCTGGGCCGCCCGCGCCGGGCTCGCGGCCGCGAGCGCGCTGGTGTTCCCCGGCAAGCACCGCGTCTTCGCCGGCGAGGACCTCGCGGTCCCGATCTCGGAGATCCCGCGCACGGTGCGGCGCGCGCGAGAGATCGCCGCGGAAACGGGGATCACGGTGATCTTCTATGGCCACTTCGGCGACGGGAACGTGCACTCCGGGATCCTCATCGACCCGTCCGACCCCGACGAGGTCAACCGCGCCGACGACCTCGCGGACCGGCTGCACCGCCTCGCGATCGAGGTGGGCGGCACGGTCACCGGCGAGCACGGCACCGGAGCCGTGCGCTCGCGCTACATGCGAGCCGAGCACGGTGACGCGCTCGACGTCATGAGGCGCGTGAAGGCGGCGCTCGATCCGCAGGGGATCATGAACCCGGGGAAGCTCTACGGGGACGAGGTGTAGCGGCTAGCCCACGTACCCGTAATCGCCGAGCAGCAGCCGGAGGAAGACGAGGCTGCACAGGACCGTGAAGAGGATCCGCCGTGTGAAGAGCGCGCGCGGCTGGTCGCGTGCTACGAGCCCGACCTGGCCCCAGAAGAAGAAGACGAAGGACAGCTCCGCGAACATGAACACGGCATGCGTGTATCCGAGTGGGGTCCACGCGTAGGGCGCCATCATCGTCCAGTTGAGCATCGCGTTCGCCGCCTGGTAGAGATGGACGACCACTGTCGCGGCCGCGCCAGCGACGAGCGACAGGACGATCTCCGATCTCCGCGCCCGCCGTCGCCACTCCCACAGCTGTCCCGTCATGAAGACGTTGACCAGGGGCAGCAGTATCGCGTCACCGATCAGTGCGCTGGTGTACGAAAGGGTCGTCTTGTAGGTCGTGACGATGGGGTCGGAAGTCCAGCGCAGGTAGGCGCTGCCGGCTGCCTGGATGACGAAGCCGAAGACGAGCGTGAGGAAGAACACGACGGCAAAAAGCGCCCGGGGCCGCTCTTCGGCGAACGCGACGGTCCGCAGCATCGCTCCCCCTCCTCCGCTGCTTGGTGCGGAGTGACCGTAGCAGAGGGGCTTTTCA
>JACPOT010000046.1 GCA_016191385.1 Chloroflexota bacterium
CTCGCGCGAGATCCGCGAGTACGGCGCGACCCCGCAGCCGCGCGTGTCACCGCTGTCATCGCCGTGAGCGCCCGCGGCCCTGTAGCGGCGCGTCCCTTCGAGATCGTGGTCGGGATCGAGACGCACGTCGAGCTCGCGACGGGGTCGAAGATGTTCTGCGGGTGCTCGGCGCGCTGGTTCGGCGCGCCGCCGAACTCGCTCACATGCCCGGTCTGCCTCGGGCTCCCTGGCGCGCTGCCGGTGCCGAACCGCCGGGCCATCGAGCTCGGCATCACCGCGGGCCTGGCGCTGCACTGTGAGGTGCCCGCGGGGACGAAGTTCGACCGCAAGAACTACATGTACCCGGACCTGCCCAAGGGCTACCAGATCTCGCAGTTCGACCTGCCGCTCAGCGTCAACGGATGGGTCGACATCCCCGCGGAAGGCGGCGGCACGAAGCGCGTGCGGATCATCCGCGCTCATCTCGAGGAGGACACCGGGAAGCTCCTCCACGGCCAGGGCCACGCGCTCGTGGACTTCAACCGCTCGGGCACGCCGCTCCTCGAGGTCGTGAGCGCGCCGGACATGTCCTCGGCGGCGGAGGCAGTCGCGTACGCCGAGACCGTCCGCGAGACGCTGATCTACGCGGGAGTCTCGGAGTTCCGCCTCGAGGAGGGCGCGGCGCGGTTCGACACGAACGTCTCGATCCGCTTCCGCGAGGGCAGCGAGACACGCTGGCCGCCGCAGAGCGAGGTGAAGAACCTCAACAGCCTCCGCGCCGTTGAGCAGGCCATCGCTCATGAGTCGCAGCGGCTCTGGGAGGACTGGCAGGCGGGCGGCGAGATCCGCACTCGCAAAGCCAAGATCACCGTCGGCTGGAGCCCCGACACGGGGCGCACGTTCCTGCAACGCCGGAAGGAGGAGGCGGAAGACTACCGCTACTTCCCCGAGCCCGATCTCGTCACCTACGCGCCCGCGCGCGAGATGGTCGGCGCGCTTCGCACAGCCCTGCCCGAGATGCCGGCCGAGCGGCGCGCGCGTCTCGCGAAGCAGTACGGCCTCTCCGATTACGACGCGCGGATCCTCGTGTCTGACCCGGCGCTCGCGGCCTACTTCGAGAAGGTCGTCGGCGAGGGCGGCGCGGACGCGAAGGCCGCGGCGAACTGGATCACCGGCCCCATCCTCGGGGCGCTGCGGGAGAACGCGATCCGCCCGGCGGACATCCGCATCTGGCCGCTCCAGCTCGCGGGGCTCCTCGGGCTCATCGCGTCCGGCCAGATCAGCACGACCATCGCGCGCGACGTCTTCGCCGAGATGTGGGCGAGCGGCAAGGACGCCACGACGATCGTCGACGAGAAGGGCCTGCGCCAGGTCTCGGATGAGACGGCCATCGGACAGGTGGTGGACGAGGTGATCGCGGCGGAGACGAAGGCCGTCGCGGACTATCGCGGCGGCAACGCGCGAGCCCTGGAGGCACTGTTCGGGAAGGTCATGGGCAAGACCAAGGGCAAGGCCGACCCGCGCGTGGTGCGCCGGCTCCTCACCGATCGCCTCACCGCGGGAGGCTGAGCGAGCTCCAGAGGTACAGGGAAGCCATAGAGCGGTAGGGACGCCACGGCTCCGCGATCCGCTGAAGCTCCGCTGGCTTCGGCTCGTCGATGGCGTAGGCGCGCTGCACCGCGCGGCGCAGGCCGAGATCGCCGACGGGCAGAACGTCCGGCCGCTGCAAGTGGAACATCAGGAACATGTCGGCCGTCCAGCGGCCGAGACCTCTCACCGCCGTGATCGCCTCACGCACCTCCTCGTCTTCGAGCCGCCGCAGCCGAGGGAGGTCGAGCTCGCCGCTCAGGACGTGACGCGCGAGATCGCGAACGTAGTCGACCTTCGCGCCGGAGAGGCCGCACGCGCGGAGCGTCGTGGACCGCATGCGCAGCAGATGCTCGGGCGTGGGCGAGCGGCCGCCGCTGGCCTCCTTGAGCCGCCCGAAGATCGAGCTGGCCGCCGAGACGGAGAGCTGCTGACCGATGATCGACCTGAGGAGGGAGCCATAAGGGTCCTTCGGGCGCAGGCTCGTCCACTTCGTGATGTCGAGCGGGCCGACCGCGTCGATGACGCCGCGCAGGACGCGATCCCGTCGCCGCAGGTGCGAGACGGGCAGCCGGGTGCGCCAGGCGCTAGTCGAGGTGGTCGTAGCCGGGGAGGGTGAGGAACTCGACGAAGTCCTTCGATAGGGCCACCTGCTCGAAGAGCTCCGCCGCCTCGTCGTAGCGGCCCTTCGCGAAGGCAGCGTCGCCAACGGCCGCGCGGATCTTCGCGAGCTCCTCGCGCTCGACCGTGCGCACGAGATCCGCGGTGATCCTCGGTCCGCCCGCGAGGCTTCCGCCGTGCTGGATCCACTGCCACACCTGCGAGCGTGAGATCTCGGCGGTCGCCGCGTCCTCC
>JACPOT010000092.1:0-1623 GCA_016191385.1 Chloroflexota bacterium
ATAGCCGAGGCGCTCGTACACGGCGATCGCGGGAAGGTTCTGGTCGCGGACGTTGAGGACGACGTCGCGGTGCTCCTCGAGCGCCGCCGACGTCACGGCGGAGGTGACGCTCGTCGCCATCCCCTTGCCGCGGTACGCGGGTCGCGTGAGGACGTTGCCGAGGGCGGCGATGCCCGCCTCGAGCGAGCGCACGTGCGTGCCCGCGGCCGAGGCGATGCGCCCATCGACGCGCACGCCGAAGTAGATCTCGCGCTCCAGGCGCGCGGTCGTGAAGTACGAGCGCGACGCCTCGCCATACAGGTCGACCATGGCCTCCAGGTCGTCCGGGCCGAGCCGTTTCACGCGATGTGGTCGCCGCGGCAGGAACGTGCGCTCGCTAGTTGTCATCCGGCGCATCTTGTCGACGCGCTCGAAGCGGTACGTCTGCTCGATCCCCGGCCGCGCTGACGGCGGCGCCGCGACGATGAGCCGCTGCTCCTTCATCTCGTAGAACACCGCCGCGAGGCCTTCCGCCTCCCCCATCGCGAAGCACGGCCGGAACGGAAGCACGTGGACCAGGAGCGCGGCCGCGACGATGACGTCCTCGCGCCGCGCGACCCACCAGCGGCAGTCCTTCACGTTCGCGGGGTCGAGGTCGGCGAGCGCGTACGCGGCAAGCAGCCGGTCGCGCTCGAAGAAGGCGTGGACCTCGGCGGGGGACGCCTGCTGGTCGACGCGAAGGGCTGGAACGAGCGGCGCCGCGGTCAAGAAATGGTCCTCCACCGACTGATGGGGACACAGCGGGGCTCCGCCGTCCCGAATAGAGGGACAGTTTAGCGCGTGGCCTTGCTCCGGCCGATCTGCGCGATGCGCTGCCGCGACAGCCCGAGCAGGTCGCCCGCGTCGCGGAGGCTCAGACCCGCGCGCTTGAGGGACGCGGTCGTTTCAGCGACGACCTGCCGCGCCTCGGCCTGCCGTAGCTCGGCCCGCTGTCGCGCGGCTCGAGCACGAGCGACTTTTCGGCGAAGGGCGCCCGGCAGCCGAATGTCATCGACCACCTCGAAGGTGCCGCGCTCGCGGAAGAGGAGGAGAGCCTCGCGGATCCGCTCGCGCGCCTGCTCTAGCGTCCGGCCATACGTGTGGCAGATCGGGATCGCCGGCGTGTGGACCAGCCAGGCTTTGTCGTCTCGATCCAGCTCGTAGACCGCTCGTATGCGCTTCACCGGATCCTCCGTCGGGAACGGCGGAGCCACTTCCTACCGAAGCACGGCTCGAGGTCCCGTTCGATCGCGCGAAGCGTTCCCCGCGCAATGTCCTTACCCGAGTGGATCGCCACCATCGTTCGGCATCCATCGCAGCCGAGATGCACGTGTGAGCCCTCCTGCCTGATGATCCAGCATCTCCGCATGAGTCGCCTCAAGAGCTGTTGCCCTGTCACTCGGGAGCCTATCGGCACTAGGATGCATCTGTCTACTGGGCTAGACAGTCATGCCGGGCGCCGACGATGCTGATCTTCGCGCACCGCGGGCGGCACAAAGACCTGCCCGAGAACAGCATGGCCGCGTTCGAGGCCACGATCGCGGCCGGCGCCGACGGCTTCGAGTTCGACGTGCGCCTCAGCCGCGACGGCGTGGCGATGGTGAC
>JACPOT010000092.1:1679-3415 GCA_016191385.1 Chloroflexota bacterium
GCGATCGAGGTGACCTCGTTCGACCCGGGTCTACTGATCGCGATCTCGCGCGAACTCCCAGAAGTCGCAAGGTGTCGCCTGATCCAGCGATCGGAGCCCTGGATGACTCCGCACGTGCTCGGCTACCTCGCCGCCGGCAAGGCGCGGCTGAGCGAGGCGCGCGCGATCCATCTCCACCCGACACAGCTGGACTCCCACGTCGTAGAGCACCTGCGCGCTCAAGGACTGGAAGCGCACGCCTGGGACGTGAACGACGCTCAGGCGTTCGATAGGGCGACCCGACTTGGCATCACACGCTGCGACACCGACCGGCTCGAGCTGTTCTTGGCGACAAGGCTTGAACTAGTCAGTAAACTAGTCAAGTAGTGAAGACGCTACCGCTCGCCGAGGCCAAGGCGAAGCTCAGCGGGCTCATCGACGAGGTCGCGAGGCGGGACGAACGCGTGACGATCACGAAGAGAGGGCGCCCGACGGCAGTCCTCATGAGCCACGATGAGGCCGCCAGCCTGGACGCGACGCTCGAGATCATGTCAGATCCGGAGTTCTACGCCGAGATCCTGCGCAACAGTCGTCGGCTGGATCGCGGAGAGGGACGCGCGTACACCCTTGAAGAGATATTCGGAGAGGAGGTGCCGCGTCGCACGAGCTCCACGCGTCGTCCTGCTCCCCGAGGTGCGCGACGCGCTGCGGCGACTGCCGCCCGCCCGCAAGCGAAAAGTGCGGGAGGCCCTGGCCGCGCTACGAAACGAGCCCGCTCTCGGTGAGCCGCTTCATCGCGAGTTGAACGGGCTCCAGCGGATCCGCGTCGGCCAGCTCCGGCTCGTCTACCGGCGCACCGGTGCCAGCCTCGAGGTCGTCGCTATCGGTCCACGAAAGACCATCTATGTCGACCTCGAACGGGAGGCGCGAGGTGAAGCTCTCTAGAATTCGATCAGAGTCGTGATGTCGTAGCCCGTCAGGCGATCGCGGCCCTTCAGGAACTTCAGCTCGATGAGGAACGCGAGCCCCACGATCTCCCCCTGCAGCTGCTTCACGAGCTCGATCGTCCCGGCCACGGTCCCGCCGGTCGCGAGCAGGTCGTCCACGATCAGCACCCGCTGGCCTGGCTTGATCGCGTCCTTGTGCATCTCGAGCGTGGCCGAGCCGTACTCGAGGTCGTACTCGACGCTCACCACCTCGGACGGGAGCTTTCCCAGCTTCCGCACCGGGACGAAGCCGACCCCGAGCTCGTAGGCGATCGGCGCGCCGAAGATCAGCCCACGCGACTCCATCCCGACGACGACGTCGATCTTCTTGCCCCTCACCTGCGCGAGGATCCCGTCGATCGACGCCTTGAACGCGCGGCCGTCCTTGAGCAGCGTGGTGATGTCCTTGAAGAGGATCCCCGGCTTCGGGAAGTCGGGGACGTCGCGGATGATCCTGCCGAGCTCGCTAGCGGTCTTCACGGGCGGGATCATATGGCGCTGGCGCGCTCTTCGGGTGACTGCGGCCGCTCGAGGTGGGCGTCGTCGAAGAGCGCTTCGATCCGGTAGTCCCTCCCGTCGGTGCGGACGATCGTGAGGTCGGTGTTCTTCGTCGGGGCGGGATGCCGGTACAGCTTGGGGAGCATGCCCATGAAGTGGCTGACGAGGATCCGCGTCGTGCCGCCGTGTCCGACGATGCACACGGTCTTCCCGGGGCTCTCGCGGACGATCCGCTGAACGCCGCGCCACACGCGCTGATACGCCTCATCGAGC
>JACPOT010000062.1 GCA_016191385.1 Chloroflexota bacterium
CGCACGCGGCCGAAACGGTCCGAGAGCCATGCGCCCGCGAAGACCGCGGGGATGCCGGCCGCGAGGATCAGCGCCGACCAGCGACCTGCCTCGCCCGTCGCCTCAGCCGAGGCGACACCGCGCGAGATGAGCACTGCCGCGAGGAACGCGGAGAGCCACCCGCGCACCGCGAAGAGCTCCCAGGCGTGGCCTGAGTACGCGCCGATGGTCCGCACCAGCGGAGCGTCGCGGACCACGGAGATGTCCAGCACGCCCCGCGCTCGCGCGGGGGCTACGCCGCGCGCGGCCGGCCACGCGAGGACCGGTGCGGCAAGGGCGATGACCGCGGACCAGACGGCGGCGTCGCGCCATCCCGCCCCGGTCCCGAGCACGGTGCCGGCGAACAGGAAGGACGCCGATGAGCCCAGGTAGAACGCCGCGACGAACGCGCCGACCGCCGCTCCGCGCCGCCGCGCGTCGACCGTCGCCGCGATGATCCGGACGCCCGGCATGTACACACCGGCGAGGCCCGCACCCGCGACGAGACGCGTGGCCACCGCGACCGCCGGGTCGTGCGCGAGGATCGGCAGCGCGAGCGACGCGAGTCCCGCGACGAGCGCGCCGCCGAGCACGATCGGCCGCGGCCCGAAGCGGTCGGTGAGCGGCAGGATCGCCAGCACCGCGAGCGAGTAGCCGAAGAGGTGCGCGCCGACGACCCAGCCGAGGGCGGTGTTCGACGATCCCCACTCGACCGCGAGCAGCGGGATCGCCGCGGCCGGGACGTTCGACGGCAGCAGGACCAGAGCGAGCGTCGCGCCGAGCAGGAAGATCCTCACGAGGAGAGGAACACAGCTCCCACGACGATCGCCGCGAAGAGGAGCACGAGAATGATGCCCTCGCGAAGCGCGCCCGAGAGGGCAGCACCGCTGCGGTGCGAGACCGTGTCTCCGAGGCGCATCGCCAGAGGCGCGGCCACGTACGCGAGGAGGGCCGCCGTCGGTAGCGCGCCGAGCGCCCACGCGACGGGCAGCGCCGCGAACGCGAGGACGACCAGGATCGAGTACAGAACGCGCACGGCGGTGGCGCGGTCGCCCTCGAGCGAGCGGAGCATCGAGATGAGCGGAAGGCTCGCCGCGAGCAGGGCGACGGTCACGACCGCGACGATCACATGGTCTCGGGCGCGCTGATGCCGAGGAGGCCGAGCACCTGCTTCAGCGTCACCTGCACCGCCTCAACGAGCCGCAGCCGCGCGCGCGACAGCGCGGGATCGTCCCCCACGACGCGGTGGTCCTTGTAGTACGCGTGGAACATGCCCGCGAGCTCCAGCGCATAGCCGGTCAGCAGGTGCGGAGCTCGCCGTTCCATCACGTCCTGAACAAGCTCGGGGAAGCGCAGCAGTGCCTTGACGACCACCGCGTCCCCGGGTGACGTGAGGATCGACGTGTCGGCGCTCGCCGTCGTGAGCCCGCGATCGGCGGCGGTCCGGAAGATGCTCGCGATGCGAGCGTGCGCGTACTGGACGTAGTACGCCGGGTTCTCGCTGCTTTGACGGACCGCCAGCTCGAAGTCGAAATCGAGCGTTCGATCCGGGCTCGACTGGAGGAAGAACCAGCGCGCGACATCCACGCCCACCGCGTCGATCACGTCTTCGAGAAGAAGGATCCGACCGGTCCGCTTGCCCATCTTCGCGAGCACGCCTTCGTGCATGAACTTGACGTACTGGTAGATAACAACATCCCAGCGATCTATGAGCCCGAGTGCGGTGAGGGCCGTTCGCATGCGGCGCATGTGCCCGTGCGTGTTCGCGCCCCAGATGTCGACCTTGCGATCGAATCCCCGCTCGACGAGGCAATGGCGGTGATAGGCGATGTCGATCCCGAGGTATGTGGGCGTATGGCCGGGGTCGGACCGGATCACGACGGATTCGATGTCCTCCCCGAGCTCCTTGCTCTTGAGCCACACCGCACTGTCGCGGTCCTCGATCGCGTCGCGAGCGCGTAGCTCCTTGATAGTGTCCCCGACGTACCCGCTGTCCATGAACGTGGATTCACGGGTCCACACGTCGAAATGCATGCCGAATCGTTCCGCCGCTCGCGGAAGCCATTCGTGAGCAACGATGTCGACGGCCTTCGGCGCGAACGCGCGCGCCTGTTCGTCCAGGCTCATCCCGATGTAGCGGTCGCCCTCGTGGTCGCGGATCCGCTGGGCGATGTCGATCACGTACTCGAGCGGATAGCCGTCGGCGGGGATCTCCACCTTCTCGCCGTGCAGCTCGCGATAGCGGAGCGCGACGCTGCGCCCGAGCACGTCGATCTGCGTGTTGCGGTCGTTGAGGTAGAACTCGCGCGTCACCTCGGCACCCATGAACGCGAGGACGTTCGCGAGCACATCGCCCATCGGCCCGCCCCGCGCGTTCGCGACCGTCATCGGGCCGGTCGGGTTCGCGGAGATGTACTCGACCTGGATGCGCTGCCCCGCGAGCGCCTTCGTCCGGCCGAAGTCCGCGCCCGCGGACGTGATGGCGTCGGCCTGGCGCACCACCCACCGTGGATCGAGGCGGACATTCACGAACCCGGGACTGGCGACCTCGACCGTCGCGACCACTTCCGAGGCCGGGAAGCGGTCGCGGATGGCCTCCGCGATGGCCAGGGGCGGCTTCCGCAGCGGCTTCGCGAGTCGCAGCGCGACGCTGCTCGCGAGATCGCCGTGCGCCGGGTCACCGGGTCGCTCGACCTCGATCGCCGCATCGCGCGCCTCGGCCGGCCAGTCGAGATCCGCGGCGGCGCGGTCGATGGCCGCGCGGAACGCGGCCGCGATCGTGTCTCGCAAGGTCGTCGTCATTCGGGCGAGTGTGGAACAGTGACCGTGATCGCGTCGCCGCGCGGCTCGTGGCGCGCGAAGAACGCGAGGCTGAGGATCGCCGCGAGCGTGTACGCCCCGACGAGGGTCAGGAGGTTCACGGTCCAGCCCGCGTCCCCCAGCCATGAGCGGATCGCGCCCGACAAGAGCGACCCGACAGCGGCCGTCGCGTTCCAGGCGATCGCGAGCAGCGCCGTGACCCCAGCGCGCTCGGCGGGGCTGAACGACGAGATCGTGAAGGCGCGGTAGGTCGACGACGATCCATACATCAGGCCCGCGCGGATCATGAGCGCCGCGGCGGCTGCGATAGCGACCGGGACGACCCCCGCGACGATCGCGAAGGGGAGCGAGAGCAGCTGCACCACGACCACGCTGCGCAGCTGGCCCAGGCGCGGCGCGACGTGGATCCCGTGC
>JACPOT010000082.1 GCA_016191385.1 Chloroflexota bacterium
TCAGTCGAGCACCACGTCGGGGACGCCGCGCAGGGTCTCCTCGCACACGGCGTCCACGACCTTGTGGAGGTGGCCGGTCTCCTTCCACACGCGCAGCTGGCGGTCGGCGCTCGTGCCCTCGCGTGCGATGGTCAGGAGGTACTCGCATTCACGTCGTGAGCCGAGCGCGTCGACCACGTCGTCGATGAACTCGAGGATCTCGACGGCGAGGTCCTTCATCGGGACCTCGGTGTTCTTGCCGAGGTCGATGAGCTTGGCGTCCATGCCGCCCCGTGTCGCGCGCCACTTGTTCTCCTGGATGAGCGCCGGCATGTACTTGCGGAAGCCGAGGTTCCGCTCACGCAGCACGAGGAGCTTCGCGCAGATGGCCTGCGAAAGCGCCGCGATGCACAGGGTCTCGTCGATCGTCGTGGCGGCATCGCACACGCGGAACTCCAGCGTCGGGTAGAAGGCGTGGGGGCGGAGGTCCCACCAGATCTTCTTGCCGTCGTCGATGGATCCGCTGCGTACGAGGAGCTCCACGTAGTTCTCGAACTCGTCCCACGATGAGAACTCCGGCGGGATGCCGGTCCGCGGGAAGCGGCTCCAGATGACATGCCGGTATGACTTGAGGCCGGTGGCCCGCGCGAGCCAGAACGGGCTCGACGTGGAGATGGCGAGCAGGTGCGGCAGGAAATAGCGCGCCTCGTTCATGACCTCGATGCGCCGGTCGCGGTCGGGGATCCCGACGTGGACGTGCAGGCCGAAGATGAGCAGCTCCCGGATGACGTCCTGCAGCTCGTCCTCGAGCATCTTGTAGCGCTCGCGCTCGGTGATCTCCTGCTCCTGCCAGTGCGAGAACGGATGCGTGCCCGCGGAGGCGATGCGCAGCCCGGCGGGCCGCAGGAGACCGGAGAGCGTGCCGCGCAGTCGCGTGATCTCCAGACGCGCCTCGCCGACGTCCGCGCAGATCTTCGTCCCGATCTCGACGACCGACTGCATCATCTCCGCCTTCACCTGCTCGCCGAGCCGGCCGGCGGCTGCCTTGAGCAGCGTGTCGATGTGGCTCTTGAGCTGCCCCTCGCGGTCGACGATCTGGAACTCCTCCTCGATCCCGATGGTGAGCCGCGGCACGTCGCTGTGGTCGATCCTCGCGAGCCGCATCAGTTGCGGCCCTCGACGATGAACGTGGGCACGACGCTCCCCGTACCGGCGGTCACGTTCAGCAGCGCGCTCGAGGACAGCCGGCACAGGTTCCCGTGCACCTTGCCCCAGAAGAGGTACGGGTCGAGGTCCACGGCGAGATCGAGGAAGTGCACGTTCTCGAGGAGGACCGGGAACGCCTCGCGAGGCACGTCGATGCGCTCCTGGATGACGTACGAGGCCGTGAGCGCGGTCATGAACGCCTGCTCCCACTCGTGCGCGTCGACCGTCCACCCGAGCACGACGCCCTTGCCGCCGTACTCATCGTTCGGCTTGAGCACCATCCGCTCGCGTTCGCGCATCGCGAGCGCCGCGAGGTCCACGCTCTTCCCGCGGTAGGTCGCGTGCCCTTCGCGCACCTTGCGCGTCCACGGCACGTGCTTCGCGATGGCCGCGCGCTGCGCCGGTGTGTATAGGCCCTCGTAGCGGTCGTCCGAGAGGAGCGCCAGGCTCATCTTCTTGTGGAGCAGCTTGGCGCGGAAGCTGTTGACCACGATGGCGGCGCCCTTGAGGTACGCGCCGACGAGGGCGTTCGCGACCTCACGCTTCGCGAGCAGCTCGCTCGTCAGCACGCGGCGGTACACGATGTGGACCCGCTCGCCGCTGGCGTAGAGCCGGTCTCGGCGGAGCTCGAGGTCCTCGGGTGTGCAAATGACGGCGCGCAGGCCCTGCTCCTCGAAGTACCGCTGGAACATCTCGAACTCGGTCAGTGTCGGGAGGCCGCGCCAGTCCACGATCGCGATGGCCGGCTTCGCGGGGAGCCGCGAGCCGTGAGCGCGGAGCATCGCCGCCAGCTGCTGTCGCCGCGCGGGGACGGATCGCATCCGCCAGCGGCGGCGGAAGGCGACGACGACCGGCAGCGACTCGAAGACGGCGGTGAGCTCGTCGTTGTAGGCCATGCCCGCGGGCGACTCGGCGTTGTATTCGACGTAGCGGATCACGCCGCCGCCGACGAAGCCGTCGAGGCGCGACGACGGGGACGAGGCGAGGAAGCCCGGGTCGGCGAGAGCGAGGCGCTCCTCCTCCGGATCGAGGTCGAGCTCGCGACGCAGATCCTCCTCCTCGAGGAGCGCGCGCTCGAGCCGGACGAGCGCCCCATAGAGGGTCTCGCTGGCGCGCCGGACGTTCTCGTAGGTGCCCTTCGTCACGAGGTTGGGCCGCAGCGAAACGCACAGCGGTCGGTCGCCGAAGACCAGACGCCGCTCGCGCTGGCCTTCGGCCAGGGCGGTCGCGCTCGCGAGGGCCATGCTCGGATCCTCCAGAAGGCGGTGATAGTCGGCGATCACTTCACGTAGCGCCACCAGCGGTGCTCTCCCCGCCACGGCGGCTTCGCACGGCCGAGGGCGTAGTCGATGACGAGGCCGCTCATCTTGTCGAGGACCCAGGCGAAGGCCTCCTCCTTGATGGAGAAGGAGTCGAAGTCGGGCGCGGGGTTGAGGAAGTCGATCGCGTACAGCGTTCCGCCGCGGACCGCGAACTCGACCGTGTCCATGTCGTAGCCCAGCGCCTCGACGAGGCGGGTCGCGTCGCGCAGGGCCTTCTCGCGCAGGTCGCCGCTGACCGGCTTCGAGATCACGTAGCGCTCGTGGAACGGGGCGGTGGGGTCATACCGCAGCGGCAGGATGTCCTTCCGTCCGATGCAGACGCAGCGGACGTAGTCGTCCCACGTGATGAACTCCTGGAGGATCATGGTCTTGGGACGCTGACCGAATGTGGCCGAGCCCGTCTGGTCATAGGCCCACAGCAGCTCCTCCTTGCTGTCCACGCGGTAGACGTCCTTCCAGCCGCCCCCGGTGTTGGGCTTCATGATCGCGGGCAGCCCGACGTACGCGAGGATCGCGTCCCAGTCGAGCGGGTAGCGAAGGTTCCGCAGCGACCCCTCGTTGATGTCGGGGATGTACGACTTGTTGGGCAGCACGACCGTCTTGGGCACCGAGACCCCGACGCGCTGCGCGAGCACGCACTCGAAGTATTTCTCGTCGGCTTCCCACCAGAACGGGTCGTTGATCACGACCGTCCCCTTCAGCGCCGCGCCCTTGAGGTGCGCGCGGAAGTACGGGACCTCGTGGCTGATGCGGTCGACGATCACGCTGTAGCGCTCGGGCGCGTCCAGGAACGCGCCGCCGAGGGTCGCCATCTCCGCTCGGACGCCGTCCCTGGCTCCCTTGCGCCCCACCGTCTCGATGAATGGCGCAGGGAACGTGTCTTCGCGACCGACCATGAGGCCGACGAGCTTGCTCCCAGGCGGGGGGCGCTGCCCCCCGCTTCCCCCCATCACGTTCATAGGAACGCGTCCACCATCTCGCGCCAGTACGGCCAGTCGTGGGCCCAGCCGTTCCAGAGGTGCAGGCCCGCCGGCACGCCTTTCTCCTGGAGCAGCGCGACGAGGCGCCGCGAGTCGTCCACGTTCCGGTCGTATTCGCCGGTGGCGACGATGACCTCCGTCTCCTGGAGCCGCGCGAGGATGCGGCCGTCGGTGAGACCCGGGAGGAAAGCCAGGGGGTCCACGAAGTACCCGTCGCCCTCGCACCAGCCGTCGAGGAACCGCTTCATCTCGTACGCGCCGGACAGGCAGATCGCCTTGTTCACGACCCCGGGATGCCGCGTCACGAGCATGGCCACGTGACTCGCGCCGAACGAGGCGCCCGTGGCGATGAGGTACGGGACCTCGTTCGCCGCGCGGATGGCCGGCACGACCTCCTCGAGGAGGTAGCGCTCGTACTCGAAGTGCCGCGCGACGCGCTCGTGCGGCGGCTTGCTCTTCGCGTAGAAGGACTCGCCGTCGACGCTGTCGACGCACCAGAGCTGGAGCCAGCCAGCGTCGATGCGCCCGGACATGTGGCCGATGAGCCCGAAGTCCTCCCATTGATAGAAGCGGCCCATCGACGTCGGGAAGACCAGGACCGGGGTGCCGCGCGCGCCGAAGACCAGGAGCTCCATGTCCCGTCCCAGCGCCGGGCTCCACCACTTGCGGTGCTCACGGTGCATGACGCTCCCCTTGTTCAGCCTCGGGCGCTTCAGCAGCCGCCGCGATGACGACCGTGACCTCCCCTTTCGGGCGCGCCGAAGCATATCGAGCCGCGACCTCCGCGGCGGTCCCGCGAACGATCTCCTCGTGGACCTTGGTGAGCTCGCGCGCGACGGCGACGCGGGCAGTGGGATCGACCGCGGCGAGATCCGCCAGCAGATCGCCCACCCGATGGGGGCTCTCGTAGACGACCCCCGTGCGTCCGCTCTCGATCAGCTCGCGCAGCAGTCGCTGCCGCGCGCCGCTCTTCTTGGGCACGAAGCCCACGAAGGTGAACTCGCGGGTCGGCAGTCCCGACGCCACCAGCGCCGCGATCGCCGCCGCGGGACCCGGGATGGCGACGACCTCGTGGCCCGCGGCGATGGCCGCGGCGACCAGTGCCTCACCCGGATCCGACAGGGCCGGCGTCCCCGCGTCGCTCACGAGGGCCACGTCCCAGGCGCGGTCGAGGATCCCGACGAGCTCGGAGACCTTCTTCTTGTGGTTGAACTCGTTGTATGAGGTGAGGTGCTTGGCGCGGATCCCGTGCTTGCGGAGGAGGATCTGCGTGTGCCGCGTGTCCTCGCACGCGACCATGTGCACGTCCTGGAGGACGCGCAGGGCGCGCGCCGACACATCCTCGAGGTTCCCGATCGGCGTCGCGACGAGATAGAGCTTCCCTATTCGCGCGAGGCTAGCGGGCGCGTGATCCGCTTAGAACCCCGAGTTGGTATACCATTCGGTTTACATGCCACGTCAGTCCCCAAGACCTCTCGTCCGGCTCCCTGTGCGCTCCTACGTGTTGCTCCGTGAAATGTCACGCCGATACGGGCGACCGATGAGCGAGCTGATCGCAGACGGGATCGAGACGCTGCGGCGCGACCGTTTCATCGCGGAAGCCAACGAGGAGTACCGCCGAGCTGGGACCGATCCTGACCAACGGATCTGGGACGGAACGCTGGCGGACGGCCTGGAGAAGGAGGCGACTGAATGGACGAAGCGTCCGCGCGCCGCGGCGAGGTCTGGCAGGTCGACTTCGACCCGGTCCGCGGCCATGAACAAGGCCGCTCGCGCCCGGCGGTCGTCGTCTCCGCGGACGCGTACAACGCCGGGCCGTCGCGCCTCCTCGTCGTCTGCCCGCTAACGAGCCGCGAGCGGCGCGTCCGGTTCCATGTCCCCGTCGAACCGCCCGAAGGCGGGTTGCGCGCCCGCAGCTTCGTTCTCTGTGATCAGATCCGGACGATCTCCACGGAGCGGCTCACCTCGAGATCCGGCGCGCTCGACGGACGATCCATGGCAGCCATCGATGACCGCCTGCGGATCCTGCTGAACCTCTAGACACCTCCCGAGCGCAGGCGGGCGGTCTGCACCAGGCCGATCGCCACGATCACGAGCACCCCACCGGCGATCTGCGGCGGCTCAAGAACCTCGCCGAGCAGGAGGAACCCCGCGATGGCGCCGACGACCGGCTCGAACGTCGCGGTCAGACCAACGCGCGCTGCCGGCAGCAGCGAGACGGCGCCGAGGGTCAGCAGGTACGGGAAGAGGGTCGCGATGAACACCACACCGACGACGAGCGGCCAGTTGGCGAGCGCGAGGTCCCACGGCAGGCGCGTCGGCAGGCGGACGATGCTCCACGCCACCGTCGCGAACCCGAGGCCGTAGAGGAGAAGGCCCCACGGCGAGTACGAACGCAGGATCCGTTCAGCCAGGAGCAGGTACGACGCGAACGTGAACATCGCGATGATCGCGATGACGGTGCCGACGGCGTTGACCTCACGCAGCGACGCGTCGTAGGCGCCGACGACGAAGAAGCAGCCCGCGATGGTCATCGCGGCCGCGAGCCAAAGCCGCGAGCCGACGTGACGACCGCGGAGGTACGCGATCGCCAGCAACAGGAGCGGCGCGGTGTACTGGATCGCGAGCGCGACCCCAAGGTGCAGGCGCGCGATGGCCTCGTAATACGTGCCCTGGACCGCCGCGATGCCAAGCGCTCCGAACAGCGCGAGCATCGGAAGATCGGAACGGCGCGCCCTGAGGTGCTGCCTACCGAAGAGGAGGAGCGCGACCAGCAGGACCCCGAACGAGAAGAGCGCGCGGAGCTGAGCCATCTCGCTCGGCTCGATCCCCGCCTCGAAGGCTCGCTTCGCGATGGTGCCCCCGACCCCGTAGAAGGCCGCGCCGCCCAGGGCAAGGCCGTACCCCAGCGCGAGGCGTGTGGGCGCGACCGAACTCAGTCCGCTTCCCAGTCGCGGGGGTAGAGGAAGTCGTGCCCGATGGTGCGAAGGCTCACCTTCGCGATGATCGGCATGACGCGCTTGTAGTGGCTCTTGCGGACCATGTCGCGGATGCGCGTGACGAGCGCGCCGTCGAAGCCCGCGTCGACGAGCTCGCTGGGCCGCGCGCGGCGATCGACGAGGTGGTAGAGGACCACATCCGCCTGCGCGTAGCTGAAGCCGAGCTCCGCCTCGTCGGTCTGGCCCACCCACAGCTCCGCGCTCGGCGCCTTCCGGACGATCGCGTCGGGGATGGCCACGTGGATCGCGAGCTCCCGCAGCTGCGTCTTGTAGAGATCGCCCACGGGGTTCATCGACGAGGCCATGTCGCCGAACCACGTGCCGTACCCGAGAAGAAGCTCGCTCTTGTTGCTCGTCCCGAGAACTGCGCCGTCCGGCCACGCCAGATCGAACTCGATCGACTTCCGCTCGCGCGCCATCTTGTTCCCGCGGCGCACCCGCGAGACGTCGGCGACGTCGCGGAAGTACGCGTCGACCTGCGGCGTGATGGGGACGACGCGGAAGGCGATCCCGATCTTCTCCGCGAGGCCGGCGGCGTGGTCGAGCGAGGTCCAGCTGCTCGTGCGGTACGGCGTGTGGACGGCGAGGACGTTCTGCCGGCCGAACGCTTCCGCCGCGAGCGCGGCGACGACCGCGCTGTCGACGCCGCCCGACAGGCCCACAACGGCGCGCGTCAGCCCGGCCTTCTGCGATTCCTCGCGCAGGAACTGGACGAGCATCCGCCGCACGAGCTCCTCGTCGATGCGCAGCGGCGAGGGGTCGCGCGAATCCGGCCGGATCGCGCCCGCGCGCTGCTCCCGTTGCGGGCGCACGCCGACGCCCGCGGTACCGCTCCCCTCAGTCGCGATCGAGGACCTCCTTCAGCCCCTGCGGCAGACCCACCCGCTCCGCAAGGTGCCGCAGCACCAGATCGTGCTGCTCGTCGCGCAGGATGGGGTTGCGCGCTCGCTCGCGCAAGGCCAGCGCGGGGTCCATCTCGGCGAAGAGCAGGTATTCGTCGAATTCCGGCGCGCGCGCGACGACCGTGCCGTCAGGCGCGACGATCTCCGAACCGCCCCAGAACCCGATGCCGTCCTCGTTCCCGACGCGGTTGACGAAGACCACATAGAGCGTCAGGTACTGCGCGTAGAACTGGTCCATCAGCCGGCACGACTCCGCCGTGCCGAGGTCGCCGCCCTCCGCGACCCCGCGTCCGGGGCTCGCCGATGGGTAGAACAGGATCGTGGCGCCGCGGATCGCGTAGAGGTACGGCGTGGAGGGATGCCACGCGTCCTCGCAGATGGCGATGCCCGCCTGGCCCGCGGCGGTCGGGAACGGATCGAAGCGCTCTCCGGCCGCGAAGTAGCGCGCGTCGTCGAAGATGCCGTACGTCGGCAGGTAGACCTTGCGGTGCACGTGCGTCAGCGAGCCGGCCGACCAATAGCCCGATGCGATGTGGATGCGTCCGTCGCGGGTACGCTCGACGAAGCCTGCGAGAACGTCGATGTCGCGAGACGCATCCGCGAGCGGCGCGAGCTTCTCGTCGTCGGCGGCGCAGGCGACGTCGCTGGCGAGATCCTTGAGGTAGTAGCCGGTCAGCGAGAGCTCGGGGAAGACGACGATCCGCGCACCGGCCGCGCGCGCGCGATCGATGGTCTCGACGTGCATACGCATGTTCCGGTCGAACGCCCCCAGCTTCGGGGCGCACTGCGCGAGCGCGACGCGCACGCTCATTCCGCGCCCCGCAGGGTGCCGACCCGTTCGGCGTACTGATGGGCGAGCGCCCACGCACGACCCTCATCGCCGGCCTCGGCCCACACGTTGAAGAGCGGCTGGTCGGCGTCCGGGAGCACCAGGACCCACTCGCCGTCGTTCACGTGCTTCACGCCGTCGACCTGCTTGGTCCGCTCCGTGGCGGGGTCCTGCGCGAGCCGCCGCATGACGCGGCCCTTCTCCTCCCATGGGCACGCCACCTTGAGGCGCGCCATGCGCGGCGAGGGCGTGGCGTCCATGACGTCGGCCAGCGGGCGGTCCGACGTGGCGAGGAGCTCGAGGAGCTTCACGACGGCGAAGAGCCCGTCGAACGAGGGGTGGAACCGCGGGAAGATGAAGCCGCCGAGCGCGTCCGCGACAATGAGGGGGTGCTCGCGGACCGCGAAGCTCATCTGCGCTTCGGCCGACGCCCGCACGCGCAGCACACGACCCCCGGCCTCCTCGACGAGCCTTTCGATGGCAGCCGGAGCGAACACGGGCACCGCCACGACCCCGGGCGTGGCGCGCGCGGCGAGCGCGACGAACGCGGTGAGGAAGTGGCGGTCCTCCGCGACGCGTCCGCGATCGTCGACGAAGAACACCTTCTCGCCGCCGGCGTCGATGGTCACGCCGAAGCTGGCGCGCAACGTCGAGGTGATCGAAGCGAGCTCGCTCATCTCGAGCTGGAACTCCTCGAGCGTGCGCGACCCGACGTTCTCCGAGACGACGGCGTTGATGGCCACGACGTCGACGCCGAGGCGGCTCAGGAGCTGGGGGAGGAAGTGCGCACCGGTGCCGTGCGAGTAGTTGACGACGATCTTGAACTTGGCCTGGGCGATCTCGCGCCGGCGCACGACCTCGCCGGTGAAGGCATCCATGTACTCGTCACCGACGCGCGGCACCTCGTAGATGCCGCCGACGTCGTCGTAGGTGACGCGGCGGAAGTCCTCGCGCGAGAAGACGTTCTCGACCTTGCGCTCCTGGGTCTTGCCCATGTCGAGGGCCTGCTGGTCGAAGAACTTCACGTCGCACACGCGGTCGTCGAACGGCGAGATGCGGACGTGGATCCCGCCGGCCGCGCCGAGCTTCCGCGTCGCGAAGCGGTCGATGGGCAGCGGGACCTGGCCGAGGTCCGCGACGTGGACGCCACTGCCGACGACGCCGCTCATGAGCGCGCGCTTCAGCATGCGGCTGGTGCGGTGCTGGTCGCGGTTCATCGTCACCGTCGCGCCCGGGGCGAGCGTGGACGCGTACGCTGCGCCGAGGCCCGCGGCGAGCTCCGGCGTGAGGTCGACGTTGACTATGCCGGTGACCCCGAAGCGGCCGAACAGCTGGCGGCGGCCCTGCGCGCCCCAGATGAGGCTGGCGTTCACGACCGCGCCGCTCTCGATCTGCTTGTCCGGCCAGATCTTCACCTGCGCGCGCACGCGCGCGCCCTCGCCGACGGTGGAGTGGTCGGCGACGACACTGCCCTCCTCGAGGACGACGCGCGCCTTCAGCGCGCACTGCCGCCCGACGATCGCGCCGTGCACCTCGGACCGCTCGCCGATGTACGTGTTCCGCCACACGATGGAGCGGTCGATCACGGCGCCGGGCTCGACGACGACGTAGTCACCGAGGACGGTGGGGCCGACGATCTGCGCCTGCGCGCCGATCTTGACGCCGCCGCCGAGGTAGACCGGGCCGAGCACGATCGCCGTCGGATCGATGGTGTGCTCTCCCCCGACCCGGACGCCGGGCGATATCTCGCGTCCGGGGGGCTCGACCTTCACCTTGCCCTGGAGGACGTCGGCGTTGGCGCGCGCGTACTCGGTGATGCTCCCGACGTCGGTCCAATAGCCGTCGGCGATGAAGCCATACATCGGCTCGCCGTCCGCGAGCAGCTGCGGAAAGAGATCCTTGCTGAAGTCGAAGCTCGACCCGACCTCATACCGCTGCAGGACACGGGGGTCGATGACGTAGATCCCGGTGTTGATGGTGTCCGAGAACACTTCGCCCCACGACGGCTTCTCGAGGAACTTCACGACACGCCCGTCGCCGTCCGTGATGACGACGCCGTACTCCAGCGGGTCGGGAACGTGCTTGAGGCAGAGCGTGACGGCCGCCTTCTTCTCGCAGTGGAACGTGCTGAGCGCGGAGAGGTCGATGTCAGTGAGCGCGTCGCCGGAGATGACGAGGAAGGGCTCCGTCCCGAGCGCTTCGCCGATCTGGCGCACCGAGCCGCCCGTCCCGAGCGGCGACTCCTCCACGCTGTAGTGCAGGCGCATGCCGACCGGGCCGCCGTCACCGTACGCGTCCTGGATCGTCGCGGCGAGGTACTGGAGCGTCACGAAAGCCTCGGTGATGCCGTGGCGCTTGAGCAGGTCGAGGATGTGGCCCAGGCAGGGCTTGTCGACGATCGACACCATCGGCTTCGGACGGCTGATCGTGAGCGGACGCAGGCGGCTCCCCTCGCCGCCGGCCATGACGACGGCGCGCATGTCTCCAGTCTAGATACGCGCTGTCGCTAGAGGGCCTTTACGTCGATGTCGTGCAGCGCCGACTTGACGAGGTGCGCGGCCTCCTGGAACGCGATGGCCTTACCGCGGTTCAGCGCCGCGTCGTAGGACTCGTTGACGTCGGCGGAGGCCCGATCGTCGTGGACGTGAAAGAGCTCCTCGAGCTGATCGACGGCGATCTTGACGCGGTCGCGCGCGGCACTGCTGATCAAGTTCGTCCCTCCCCGGATCGTCGCTGCGCGGGGATCATATGGCGACCCGGGGCCTACCATCCGCCGGATGGAGATCGGCCTCAGCGCGCTGGTGCGCGATCGCACGATGTCCCCGGAGATCGCGGCGACGCTGGCCGCGGCAGCTGAGGAGCGCCGCTCGTTCCTGGTGTTCGCGATCCCCCGGCTCGCGGGGAAGAGCACCGTCGTGCAGGCGATGCTCGCGCACGTGCCCTCGGGCACGCCGGTGCGCACGGTGACGGGTGAACCCGGCGAGATCTCGCGGCTGGCGAGCGCGGGCGGCTCGGGGTACCTCGTCATCCCGGAGATCAGCCAGGCGCCGGTCCCGGGCTACATCTGGGGTCCGCCGGTGCGGCGGGTCTTCGCGGTCCTCGCGCGCGGCTACACCCTCGCGGCGGCGCTGCACGCGCCGAGCGTCGAAGAGGCTTTCGCGATCGTGTGCGGCGGGAACGGCGTGCCCGACGAGGACGCCTCGCGCATCGACCTCGCCGTGTACATCCGCTCGATCGGTGAGTGGCAGGCGCCGTCACGCCGCGTCGTCGAGGCCGTGCACGAGATCCACGGCGTCTCGCACGGGAAGCCACGGACGCGGGCGCTGCACCTCTGGGACGAGGGCGCGGATCGCTTCGCGACGGTCAACGAGCCGAAGATCGTTCTGACGGATCGCTGGGCGCGGCTCGCGCGCGACTTCGGGAAGGCGGCGGCGGCGCTCTCCTAGCCGATCTCGAGCTCGCGCGTGGGGACGTCGACCTTGACCTCGACGCGGCCGTCCACGATGCGGACGGGATACGCGTTCACCGGATACACCGCGGGCAGTGCCTTGACCTGGCCCGTGGTCAGGTCGAAGCGCGCGCCGTGGCGCGGGCACTCGACGGTGCAGCCGTCGAGCTCGCCCTCGCCGAGGACGCCGCCATCGTGCGTGCACACGTTGTCGATGGCGCCCCAGGTGCCATCTTCGCAGTGGCCGAGCGCGAGGCTCTTGCCCTCCGCGTCCACGACCTTCACCTCGCCCCGCGCGACCTCGTCCTCGCGCGCGACGGCGACGTACCCCTCGCTCACGCGGCCTCGTCCATGTCGATCTCCGCGATGTGGCCGATGCGCGGGCGCAGTGCCTCGAGGACGCGCGCGCACACGGCCTCGTCGGGGATCCGGTCGATGACGCGCGCGAACGAGCCGCGCACGAGCAGCGCCTCAGCGGTCTTGCGGTCGACGCCGCGCGAAAGTACGTAGAACAGCTCCTCCTCGCTCATGCGGCCCGCGGTCGCGCCGTGCCCGCAACGCGAGACGTCGTTGGTGAGGATCTCGAGCACGGGGATGGGGTTCGCGCCGGCCTTGTCCGACAGCAGGAGGTTGCGGCACTCCTGGTACGAGCCCGTGGCGTGGCTCGTCGGCTCGACGCGCACGACGCCGTAGAAGGTCGCCTTCGCCGAGTCGTAGAGGGCCGAGAGGTACAGGAGATCGGACTGCCCGCCGCGGCCATCCAGGCGCTGCAGCGAGTCGACGTCGATCCGCTGGTCCTCACCGGCTGCGATGAGCCCGTAGAGCTTGACCTCGGCCCCGTTGCCCTTCATGTCCGAGACGATCCCGAGCTTCGTGCGCGTGCTTCCGAGCAGCACGTTGTAGGAGGCCAGGCGGCTGTCGCGGTCGGAGCCGTACCACTGCGCCCCGAGATCCCAGACGTCGCTGGCGTAGCGCTGCAGGTGCACGTATCGCACGTCGGCGCCCGCGCCGACATGGACGTCGAGGTGCGGGATGGCAACATGCGCGGCCGCGCCGCCGGCCGAGCGCACATCCTCGACGAAGGTGAAGCGGCTGTCCTCCTCGGCGACGACGATCGTCCGCGACAGCGCGGCGCCGTCGCCCGACCACGTTCGCTCGACGGTCATGGGCGCGCGCAGGGTCACGCCGCGCGGCACATAGACGAAGGTCCCCGTGGTCCACAGCGCATCGGCGAGCGCGGTCATGGCGGAGTGGGTCGGGACCCGGCCGCCCGTGTCGAGCCAGCGCTCGACGAGGTCCGGCCGCTCGCGCACCGCGGTCGCGAGGTCGGCGATGTAGACGCCCTTCGGAAGGCCGGCGGCGATGTAGCTCGCGGTCGCCGTCGCGCCGGTCAGCGGCGTCGGCGGGATCTGCGCCGGGGGGAAGCGCCGCCACTCTTCCTCCTGGCCGGTCGGCCAGGGCACGGCGGCAGCACGCTCGGCCGCGCTGCGGCGCGACCGGCGCAGAAGGTCGGGCTCACCCCTCTCGACAGCAGACCGCTCGACCCATTCGGGATCGAGCGGCTCGCGAATGGTCGGAAGGGTCGCGGTGGGGCTCACCCGATGGCGCCGGCCATCTGCAGCTGGATGAGTCGGTTCATCTCGATCGCGTAATCCATGGGCAGCGTCTTGACGATGGGCTCGATGAAGCCGTTGACGACCATCGCCGTCGCGTCGTTCTCCGAAAGGCCGCGACTCATGAGGTAGAAGAGCTGCTCCTCGCCGACCTTCGACACGCTGGCCTCGTGGCCGATGGTGACGTCGTCCTCTTCGACCTCCATCACCGGGAAGGTCTGGCTCTGCGCGGTGTCGTCGAGCATGAGCGCGTCACAGCGGACGGTGCTCTTGGCACCGTGAGCGCCGGGGTAGATCTTCACGAGGCCGCGGTAGTTCTGCTTGCCCGTGCCCCGGCTGATGCCCTTGCTGGTGATGATGCTCGTGGTGTTCGGAGCCGCGTGGACCATCTTCGCGCCGGCGTCCTGTGTCTGCGCGTCGCCCGCGAACGCGACCGAGAGGACCTCGCCATGCGCGCGCTCGCCGACGAGGTACACCGATGGGTACTTCATCGTGACCTTGCTGCCGAGGTTCGCGTCGATCCACGTCATGCGCCCGTCCTTCTGGACCACGGAGCGCTTGGTGACGAGGTTGTAGACGTTGTGGCTCCAGTTCTGGATCGTCGTGTAGCGGACGTCGGCGCCTTCCTTGACGATGATCTCGACGACGGCGCTGTGGAGCGAGTCATATTGCGCGGAGACGCCCGCGAGATACTTCTGCTCCGCCGCCGGGATCCCGAGCTTGTCGAATGTCCGCTTCACATAATCGGGAACGTCCTCCCAGCTCTTCTCGGACTTATTGGATGCCTGCAGGTAATAGAAGATGTCCTCGAAGTCGATGCCACTGAGGTCGGCGCCCCATGTGGGCATCGGGCGCGAGCGATAGTGCCGATACGCCTTCAGCCGTCGCTGGAACATCCAGTCCGGTTCGTTCTTGTACGTCTGACTGATGTCGCGAATGACCTCTTCCGTGAGGCCCTTCTTCTTCGGATTGGCGTAGCGGGCGTCGCTGTCGTGCCACCCATATTGGTAGGCCTCAGGAACGCTCAGTCGCGGGAGTTCCGTGGTCATCGAGACCTATTTTCTACCTGATCGGTCGGAAATCCAAGAGTGCCGGAATGCTCCCGAAATAGCGAGATTCTGGGGTCAGATCCGAACGATCACGGAGTCGACGACCACGCCATCGCCACCATCCAGCTTAAGTCCGATCGACGGGAGAACGCCCAAGTCAACGCGCGTGTCGAGTCCCCCGAAACCCAGCCACTCGCTCGTATGCGACCTCACCGTGGTACCGCCGACACACGTGTTCGTGTGGAACCAGCGCCTCTTGTGCATCCGCTCTTGCCGCTGCGCTGCTCGGCAACTGACGCGGTCGAAGTCGCCAGAGAACTGCATCCGATAGCCGGTCATCATCCGCGTCGGGTCCGTTGGATGACGACCGGTGAACGTCCAGATGCGAGTCGTGCGGATGCCACACGTGATGGCGAGGCGCCGGATGTCGTCGAGCAGATCACGATTCGCACTCGTTGCGCCCATGTCCCTGCTGGCACCGGTACGGACCATTCCGTCGGCATCGACATAGCCTCCGAGGAAGGCGAGTCTCTCCTTCTCAGGAGAGGTGAAGACCCAAGATGGTGCGCGCTTCTCAAGCGCCTTTCCGCCTAGCCCCACCGTGATGACGAAGTCGGCGATGCGGATCCCGGGCAGGACCATGCGCCATTGATCCCGCGCTCGTGCTTTGACACTGAACAGTCGCTCGGAGACATCGGCGAGTTCGTCGCGAAGGTCGGGCTGCGTTCCGGGGATCGCGAACTCGACACGACGCCGGTGGTGGCTGTGGTGGATATAGCCATCACCGATGTAGAGACCCGCCCACCACATGAGATCGACGTCCGCCTCCAGTGGAAACGTCACCGCGCGAGCGCGCCTGTCGCGGATCTGCGTCGGCACCGGCAGCGGTTGGATCACACCCGCGTCAGGTGTCTTCCTGGCAACGCCGACGATCGCGTCGCGAGCGAGTTCTCCGGCCCGTACCCACTCGCGCCGAAAGCGGCGCCGCTTGCGCCCGGGGCGGCGCCGATCGACCAACGCGACCAGCTCGGCGTTCGGTGTGACACGCAGCCGTCGTGTTTCGACCTTGACCTCGACGATCGGATGGAGTCCGAGCAGGTAAACCTGATCGACCGTGGTCGGACGGATCGCCCGGGTCGCTTCATCAAAGGTGAAGGCGGTATCGCCAGGGACGACCTCGCAAGCCGGCACCAGCCCGCGCTGCGTGTGGATCAGTGCATCTGCGGCGACACCGGCGCCAGAAGAGGTGTCGAACATCTGTTCATTATCGCCACGGGCTTGCGGCTGGGGAACCCCCTAGGTGCGATCGACAAGGATCGCGAGAAGCCCCTCCGGGTAGAGCAGGTCGCCGGCGCGGAACTCGTCGATCGACCTCCACATGCAGTTGATGCGCTCGCCATTGGGCTCGTACCCATCTATGTGCCCTGCTCGAAGTCGCTCGGGCGCCTCGAGAGCGACGTCGAAGATGAAGACGACCTCATGACCTGGGCGACCCTGGAACGTAAAGATGTTCTCGACCACCGTCACGAGCTGCGCATCGACCACGGTGACGCCTATCTCTTCCATCAACTCACGCTTCACCGCGTCGACCGCGGTCTCTCCGAACTCGATCGTGCCGCCCAAGGGCCGGTAGAACAGCTCGCTTTTCACGTCGTCGCGACCCTCGAAGACGAAGATCTCGTCGCCCTCGCGAATGATGGCCAGAGCGACCGCGCGGATCCGCGGCGCGGGGCTCGCTTGCTCCACGACCCTGAGTATCGTTGCTGCTGATGCCGGGACCGTTCGATCGCTTCACCGACCGCGCCAAGCGGGTCCTCGCGCTGTCGCAAGACGAAGCCATCCGCTTCAACCACAACTACATCGGGACGGAGCACCTGCTCCTCGGCCTCGTCCGCGAGGGCGAGGGCGTCGCAGCCCGCGTCCTGGACCAGATGGGCATTCAACTATCGGCGATCCGACGGAGCGTCGAA